>NZ_JBFRKT010000008.1:0-265564 GCF_041469545.1 Vibrio sp. 10N.286.49.C3 | reverse complement strand
TATTCAGTATTCAGTATTCATTTTTATCGTTTATTCCTTAGTGACAAGCACCACAAATCGCAAAATGCAATTGCAAAATGCAACTATCAACTTTCAAAATGCAAGCAAACCGTTTAAATACGCACCAAATTGCTATAAAACACCCATTTTACGTTGCTTTAAAAGTTGGCACACTAACTGCAATGTACATATTGACCCTTCTTAAGCCGAGGGTCACCTAGCCAACTGACGTTGTTAGTGAACCTTTCTTGTTCACGATATATATAGGCCAATTGCGAGTATTGCGATTGGCCATTTTTTTGCCTGCAATTTAAGAAACATCGCCCATCCAATATACAGACACCCATTCATAGTCATAATCGCTAGCATTCATAGTGAAGTTCAATTATGGCTCATCACCTACGCCATAGAAAACGTTTTCTAATTATTTTTTAAGAATAAATATGAAAAGTAACCTTATGTTTTAAATGTCTATTTTTAACATAACCGCCTTAATAGATGGCTTATTGATAAAACTAGCATTGACTATGTTATTTATATCACGATAATGCGCACGTTTGCCTGCAATACGGCGACCGTTAATTTTAATTTTGAACAATTGCGGAGGTAAAAAATGGCTGCGGATAATAACTACAGTCTTGGGCCGGTTCCAACATCGGCTAGGAAAGGAGTTGCTTCACTCACCATGGTAATGCTTGGACTCACTTTCTTCTCTGCAAGTATGTGGACAGGTGGTTCACTCGGGACAGGTCTTTCTTTCAACGATTTCTTCCTCGCCGTTCTCATCGGTAACCTAATTCTTGGTATTTACACTTCTTTTCTTGGCTACATCGGCTCATCTACTGGCCTCTCTACTCATCTCCTTGCTCGTTTCTCTTTTGGTACTAAAGGCTCATGGCTTCCTTCTGCTCTACTTGGTGGTACACAAGTCGGCTGGTTTGGTGTAGGCGTTGCCATGTTCGCAATTCCGGTACAGAAAGCCACAGGCATTGATACCAACACCTTGATTATTGTGTCAGGCCTTTTGATGACAGGTACGGTGTACTTCGGTATTAAAGCGCTAATGGTGCTTTCAGCAATTGCGGTGCCCGCGATTGCAATTTTGGGTGGTTACTCAGTACTAACAGCCGTAGACAGTGTTGGTGGACTAGAGCAACTGCAGCTGATTAAGCCAGAGACGCCAATGGACTTCTCAATGGCACTAGCAATGGTTGTAGGTTCGTTTGTAAGTGCAGGTACGTTGACTGCCGATTTCGTTCGCTTCGGTAAAAAGCCAGCAAGCGCCGTGTTAATTACAATGGTCGCGTTCTTCATCGGTAACTCGCTGATGTTTATCTTCGGCGCAGCAGGCGCAGCAGCAACCGGTCAGGCTGATATTTCAGATGTGATGATCGCGCAAGGTCTACTGCTTCCAGCCATCATCGTGCTTGGCTTGAATATCTGGACAACCAATGAAAATGCACTTTATGCGTCAGGTCTGGGTTTATCTAACATCACAGGTCGCTCAAGTACTACAATGTCTATCATTAACGGCATTATCGGTACGATTTTCGCGCTTTGGTTATACAACAACTTCGTTGGTTGGTTAACCTTCCTTTCGCTAGCGATTCCACCCATTGGTGGCGTAATCATCGCCGACTTCTTCGCGAACCGTAAACGTTACAAAGATTTTGCAAATGCAGAGTTCCAAACCGTTAACTGGGCTGGCATTATCGCGGTAGCAACAGGCGTAGCCGCTGGTCACTTCCTACCTGGCATCGTTCCTTTGAATGCCGTGTTTGGTGGTACAATCAGTTACCTCGTGCTAAATCCTCTATTGAACAAAAAAGCTCTGAAATCTCAGGCCGCTTAAGGACACACTATGACAACCTTATTAATCAAGAACGCGAAACTTCAAGACCAAGAGGGCTTGAAACAAATTCTGATTGAAAATGGTCAATTTTCTCGCATTCTCGATAATGACGCTCAAATCACTCATCAAGGTGACATCCTTGATGCTGAAGGTGGCATTGCAGTTTCTCCTTTCTGTGAACCGCACATCCACCTAGATACTACGCAAACGGCTGGAGAACCTAACTGGAACATCTCTGGTACTTTGTTTGAAGGTATTGAGCGTTGGGCTGAGCGTAAAGAATTGTTATCAATCGAAGACGTAAAGTCTCGTGCCAAGCAAACACTGAAATGGCAGATAGCGAACGGGGTTCAACACGTGCGTACACACGTTGATGTGTCAGACCCAACGTTAGTGGCGTTAAGAGCGATGGTTGAAGTCCGCGAAGAGATGAAAGAGTGGGTCGACATCCAAATCGTTGCATTCCCTCAAGAAGGCATTCTTTCATACCCTAACGGCAAAGAGTTGCTTGAAGAAGCCGTGAAGATCGGTGCTGACGTTATCGGTGCTATCCCTCACTTTGAATTCACTCGTGAATACGGCGTTGAATCTCTGCATTACGTGTTCGAGCTTGCACGCAAGTACGACTGCCTGATCGACGTTCACTGTGATGAGATTGACGATGAACAATCTCGCTTTGTTGAAACGCTGGCAGCCCTTGCGCACAAATTCGAAATGGGTGAGAAGGTAACGGCGAGCCATACCACAGCGATGGGGTCTTATAACGGTGCTTACGCATCTCGCTTGTTCCGTCTATTGAAGATGTCTGGTATCAACTTCGTGGCTAACCCGTTAGTGAATATTCACTTACAGGGTCGCTTCGACGACTACCCGAAACGTCGTGGCGTAACGCGTGTTAAAGAGATGCTCGCAGCAAATATCAATGTGTGTTTCGGCCACGATGATGTGTTTGACCCATGGTACCCACTGGGTACAGCGAATATGCTTCAAGTTCTGCACATGGGACTGCACGTAACGCAAGTGATGGGCTACGACCAAATCAACACCTCACTTGATTTGATCAGCAAGAACTCAGCACGCACACTGCATATCCAAGACAACTACGGCATTGAAGAAGGTAAGCCAGGAAGCTTACTAATTCTTCCTGCAGATAACGGTTTTGATGCAGTACGTCGCCAAGTTCCAGTGCAGTACTCTATTCGCCACGGAAAAATAATCGCAGAGACTCAACCAGCTAAGACTAAAATTAATTTAGATAAGACTGAAGATATCAACTTCAAACGATAATATCGTCTATACTAACGAAGAAAAGGAGGCTTAGGCTTCCTTTTTACTTTGTCATGGCGTGTAACTTTATAAACCTATCAGCTGTTGTAGGTAGTTTTTGTTAACAAGCGCAACATGACAAAAAAACTCGCTGATTTATCAATCAATGAGTGTACAACCCGAAAGACTGTGTTAACATGCACTCGCTCTGTTAGCCGGAGTTATTTAAGTTAGATGAATAGTAAAAAATGACATGTAAAATCGTTACCCGTTTTTGTAAGTAGTTTTTCCTTATTTCTTAGCAATATTAAATAATTCAATTATCAGCGCATTGCAGTAATGCAATCAACAATTTAGAAAATTTATGAATAAGGGACAAATTATGTCTAACACAAATACTGGCACTGTAAAATGGTTTAACGAAGAGAAAGGTTTCGGTTTCATTTCTCAAGACAACGGCGGCGCTGACGTATTCGTACACTTCCGTGCTATCGCTTCTGAAGGTTTCAAAACTCTGAAAGAAGGCCAAAAGGTTTCTTTCGAAGTTGAAAACGGTCAAAAAGGCCTACAAGCAGCAAACGTTGTTGCTCAATAATTAGCTTTTAGCTAAAAAGAATTTTAAAGCGCTGATTTTTATCGGCGCTTTTTTATGCCTGAAATAAAACTTCCACTGAGTTACTACCTCTTCACACTCACCCGTATTACCCATTTTTCGGCAGAGTGTTTGAACAAGCTTGGCTAACCCATTATTGACCGCGATTGGTATTGCAGCCAACCCTTACCAACAGCCGCCCCCCCCCAACCGGACCTCTCCTCTTTGGTCAAATAACACCCTATTTATTATTCGATATAAATATGCAATCGATTTCCATAATGAAAATGAGTTGTTTACCCAATCCTCATCCATTAATTATATAATTTTTAAAGCAAAGATCGGTAAAATCCGCTAATCTTGGTCGCAGTGGCTTAGTTAGTTTGGTATCTGCAATAAAAATCATGAAAAAAGACGAATTTCAAAAATCCACCGCAAATCTAAAAAAAGCGGTGCCTCTTATGATGAAGAACCGGGTGTCTACTACACCTGCAAATTATGCACTTTGGTACACCTATGTTGACAATGCTATCCCACAGCTGACTAAAGACATGGATGGTATCTTGGAATACTATGGCATTTGTCCTCCAGCCGTTGGTGAGCAGCTTTACAATAATTATGTTGCTAGCAAGTCTGAAACGAATATCAATGACCTCCGCGCTAATTTAGAATTGTTGGTCTCGGAAGTTTCGAATTCGATGAATGACACACTGACCGATACCTCTGCTTTTTCTGAGATGATTGATAAAAGCTTCGAGGATTTGGCCCGCGTTGACAATGAAAGTTTATCGATCGATGAAGTCATGTCTTTAGTTCGTCAGTTAGTTTCTGAATCTCGTCATATTCGTCACTCTACTCAATTTTTAAATTCTCAGTTGAATTCTGCAACATCAGAAATCACTAAGCTAAAATCTCAGCTGGTAGAAGTGCAGAAAGATGCACTCTTTGACAGCACAACGACACTCTATAACCGTCGCTCTTTCGACCGTGATATAGAAACCTTGTGTGAAGCGAAACAACCTCTGTGTTTAATTCTTCTCGATATCGATCATTTTAAAAACTTCAACGACACTTATGGCCACCTATTTGGTGACATGGTTCTTAAAGGCATTGCGCGCAAATTGAAACAAATGTGCCGTGAAGGGATTTCTGCTTACCGATTTGGTGGTGAAGAGTTCGCGATAATCGTGCCAAACAAATCATTACGCATTGCACGTCAGCTTGCAGACACCAACCGCCGCTCTCTAGAAAAGCTATCGATTAAAGATCGTCGTAGCGGGCAACAGGTAGGTAGCATCACCGCATCGTTTGGTGTTGCTGAGCTTGAACCCGGTGAATCGGCACAATCACTGATCGAACGCGCTGATAAGCTACTTTACGAAGCGAAGTCACTTGGTCGAAATAGAGTGATGCCGCTGTAGTCTGCAATCATCTAAACAAATTTACAGTTAAACGGCGTACTTACTAAGCTCTAGGTTCTAGGCACTAGGCACTAGGCACTAGGCACAAAAATAGACTCGCAATTAACACCGAAAGCAAAAAGCCCCAATCAATAACCAGTAGGTTAATCGTTGGGGCTTTGTCGTTTATGCATAGTCGTCAGTGTTTAACACTAAATACATTCAGAGTGTTTAACACTACACTGGTTCTACATCTTTCATAAATGCCAAAGATGTAGCTGTGACATTAAAGGGCGTAGCAATAATTAAGACAGTAATCTTCACCGCTCTTAGCTCGGAACTCTTTGTCTTCGCTGCATGCTTTTGGTTTACCCTTCTCATCACCTTGAACTAAGCTGATCCAGTGACGTATTGCTGTAGTGATGCCTTGACGCTCAGTATTCGTTTGTACCACTTCCATTGGTGACTGGCCAAAAGTAGTGCATGACTCTAACTGAATATCGTCGATATCGACCAATTCAATGCACCCCGTCCCTTTATGACAACCAAACATCACTTCTAAATGGCTTCCACTGCTATCTCGGAACAAGATTGAGTCTGGGTCACACTTCTCACCCATGTAAGCTACAAACTGCTTAGGATGCTTTAGACCGCTGTGTTGGCCATCTTTGAAATAAGCCATGATATGGCGGTAATCAACTACGTAGCTCGTTACATCTTGATGTGAGCCGTTCTCTAATGGAAACAATCTATCTAGCAGTTGTTTCGCTTTGAGTTGCTTCTCAGTTTGCTGTTTGGCACTGATAGTCTCCACGGCAAAGACAGCTTCAGCGATAAATGGTTTTGTTTGTTTTTGGATTTCTGTTTTATCGAATGTCAGCATATTCATAGTCTTTCCCTCTTGACCAACCCGGTGAACATTCACCGATTTTTATAGCAAAAATGTGTCCTAGAGCAATTATTCCAAACTAACGTTTAACTTATTTGTCATTTTGTGAATTGCTTAGTTTGTAGACTAGCGCTTTTTTGCCTACAATTTCACAACAAAAATTTTACAATGTGAATTTTACAAATATGGCCTTGTCAAAAAGTTTAGTTCGTCAGTCTCATTTCCTCGGTACGAAAATACGTAACCTAAGAAAACGTAACCATTTAACGATGGAAGATCTGTCTGCGCGTTGTATTAGAATCAACCCAGAATACGCACCTTCCGTTTCTTACCTTTCAATGATTGAACGTGGAAAGCGCGTCCCAAGCATCGATATGCTAGAAGTAATCGCGCAGGTCTTTCAGAAGAACCCAACCTGGTTCCTTGACGACGAATCGGAACAACAAGCCATTGCTCCTGATAAAGGGAATCGTGGTGGGATAAGTGGCATGGCACTCGAGCCTAGCTTTCTTTTCTCCAACGACATCCTGCAAATTGCAATTCCAGAGATGCTATCTCAAACGGGGATCTCAGGCCGCCAGTTTGCACACCTCTTAATTCGAGCACACCAAGAAAGCAATCAGAACCACTTCCCTGACCTTGAGCGCGCAGCGGAAGAAGTTGGCTTAAAACGTCTTAACCTCAGCGTAGAAGATCTGATAGACATCGCTAGAAGCCTAGGAATTAACATCCGTTGGGTAACACGCACACCGAAAGACGTTGTTGATGAACTCGGAATTAATGCCAAACAGCTAGTCACTTCGTTCTTTGAACCTCCTAGCACAATCTTCTTAAACGAAATCCTGAAAGAGTACCCCACTCGTCTGAAATACGATTTATCGGTCTATATTGGCCATTGTATTCTGCATAGCAAAGAAGGCTTAAAGAGTGTGTTGTCGGTCGGCAACAACAACACATGGGACGACAACCAGGTTTCAGGCTCTTCGCAACTTAATTCTCAAGATATTCTTCAAGCATGGCGAGACTTTGAATCTAGCTTCTTTGCTGGCGCACTTCTTTGCCCGAAAGTTCCATTTAGACAGTTGCTTGACCGCACTGGTTACGAAATCGACGTTCACAAAAGAGCGGGGGTTTCCCCCTCTGTTGCTATGCGTCGAATGACGGTAGTATCGCCCTACCCTCACTGGCACTACTTTGATGCTTATGGGCCAGGGAAACTCAAGGCGGTGTACCGCGGGAACGGGATTCCACTGCCTTGGGGAAATATGAGAACTGTTGCCGACCCATGTCAACATTGGGCTGTGTTTCGTCGATTGTCAGAACCTCGCGCAGGGAGTTCGGCTCAAATATCTATTTTAAATGTGGGTGATGAACCAAGAATCTACTGTTGTGAATCCATCAATATGACGGATCCTGCAGGTAACAATCGCGTATTGTGTGCTGGCATAGACCTTAACCCTGCAATTGATGCACAAGGCGGTAATTCAAGAGACATTGCAGAGCAACTTAAAGCATCATGCGTTAACAATGGTGGCTCTGTGGTAATCCCGCGTAACATCAAGAAAGATCTCACGACAATTGCCAAGATTCTAAATATAAATTGGATTGAACGTGGGATTGAGACAGAGGCTAGGCTTATCTGCTCCCGAGGTGGAGAATGCCCGCGCCAACCAAGCTGTTACTCAAAGTGTGGTGAGTGTTAGCGCAAGAATGGTATGAGCATGATTAGTAAATTGTCGTGCTCTGCTTGTTTTGCTTTAGCTAACTGCACTTAATAATAAGTGTAGTAATAACAATTAATAAAAAGTAATACCAACAAGTAGAACTCAAAATTCAGGCAAAAAAAAACCAATCACAAAAGGGTGATTGGTCATATATTTTGTGTGAACAATATGGGTTCACTAACAACGTCAGTTGGCTAGGTGACCCTCGGCTTAAGAAGGGTCACTATTACTAATGCACTATACGTGCCAACTTTAAATATACGTATTTACTACGCATCTGAACACGTATTCGCCATAAATGCTTGTTTGTTTTGCAAACTGAAATTGCAAATTGCAAAACCCAACAAATCGCTAGTGATTATGTTGTTATTAATAGATCATTAAAGATTAATTTCTCTTCCTATAAATACCTACTTTTCAATAAATTCGATAGCTTCAACTCTGAAGAAACCTCTTCTTGTTTGCTTAGGGCGTGTTGATCTTTCGAGCTGATTTTTGCAGCGAGTTGCTGGGTATTTATACAAGGCAGAGGTTTCGATGTGTAGCTAGCCTACATGAGAAGCCGATAACGTAGTAGAAATGACCAGCAAACGCTGCCAGCTAAAAGCGTTTTACTCTTTGTTGAGGGAGATTTGCTTAGAATGACTAGGCGACTTCCCCCTCGCCGCGATTAAAACACTTTTAGCTCGAACAAAATTTAACCGCGAAAGGTCAACACGCCCTAATTACACCCATAAAAAAACGCGAACATTGAAATTCAATATTCGCGCTGATTCGAGTTCGATAGCAGGAAATCGTCACTAAACGAGAACCCTCTTACGAAGCGATCTCGTTATATAATCTTTGCAAAGCTATCTGTTCAACGTTCTGTCTACCAAAGAGCTACTATTTCTGAGATGCAGGCTTAGAACGGCTTCTAGATGGTGAAGGTTTGTTACCTGTAGGCTTGTTACCTGCTGACTTGTTAGACGGTTTGCTTGAACCATTACTTCCACCGAAACCAGACTTTTTAGGTTTACCTGCACCACCTGGCTTGCCAGAACTATTCGTAGAAGGCTTATTACCACGCTTATAGTTGCTGCCATTATTTCTTAAAGACTTATCATCACCAGCAGCTGCAGAGTTGCTGTCTGAAGCTTTGTTGCCTGAGTTAGGCTTACGCTTTGGAGCAGATCCATTACCTGCTACATGACGCTTGTTCTTGCCTGCTGGCTTATGGCCGCGAGCATTCTCACCAGAACGTTGGCCATCCGAGTGTTCGCGTGTCTTTTTCGGTTTCTTAGGCTTAATCGGACGCGAATCCAAGCGAGATTCTGGTAACTTGTTTACGGGTGCAAAACCTTCAAGTTCACGACGCTCCAGTACTTGTTGAATAAGGCGTTCAATACCGAATAGCTCACCCACTTCATCAGCACAAACCAATGAAATTGCTTTACCCACTTCACCAGCACGGCCAGTACGACCAATACGGTGAACGTAATCTTCTGATACGTTTGGAAGGTCGAAGTTAACCACTTGAGGAAGTTGTGGGATATCAATACCACGAGCAGCGATATCGGTCGCTACGAGTACTCGTACCTTACCGGTTTTAAAGTTCTCTAAGGCTTTAGTACGCGCGCCTTGGCTCTTGTTACCATGGATAGGAGCAGAAGTGATGTCTTGCTCTTCAAGGAAACGAGCAAGCTTGTTTGCACCGTGTTTTGTTTTGCTGAACACCAACACTTGTCGCCAATCATTATCTTTGATCAGCTTAGCTAGCATTGGCGCTTTTTTCTTTTTATCTACTGGATAAATACTTTGTTCAACAGTTGGTGCTGTTGAGTTTGCAGGGCTTACCGAGATCTCAACTGGGTTATTTACTAAGCCTTTAGCCAAGCTACGAATATCATCAGAGAACGTTGCAGAGAACAGTAAGTTTTGACGCTTCTTCGGTAGGAAAGCCAAGATCTTACGGATGTCGCGGATGAAACCCATGTCTAACATGCGATCAGCTTCATCTAATACTAGAATCTCTAGCTGATCAAAACGCACTGCATTTTGGTTGTATAGGTCAAGTAGACGACCCGGTGTTGCCACCAACACATCACTGCCTTTACGAAGTTTTTGCATCTGAGGGTTAATTTTCACGCCACCAAACACGACCGTAGAAGTAAGCGGTAAGTTAATACCGTATTTAACTACGCTGCCATTCACTTGCGCAGCAAGTTCACGGGTCGGTGTTAGCACTAGTGCACGAACTTGGTTCTGACGTACGCGAGGGCCTTTTGATAACATTTCAAGAATAGGTAGCGTGAAGCCAGCAGTTTTACCTGTACCTGTTTGAGCAGCGGCCATTACATCTTTGCCCGTTAGGACAGCTGGTACGGCTTTCTCTTGGATTGGTGATGGCTTATCGTAACCTTGTGCTTCAATAGCTTTAAGGATCGGTTCAGAAAGGCCAAGGGAGGTAAAACTCATAGATTATTTTCTCAGTTGAATAACATTTAGTATGAGCAACGCGCAGAAAGAAGTCGTTGCTACAGCTTTCGCTCATCAATAGGATTGATAAAGAGCAAAGCGCGGTATTCTGAGGCTTTTCCCCACATTCAGCAACTAAATTCTAATAACAGATCCAATCCAACCTATAAAATTTGTCGTTTCTGTTCGTACATTTTTTCATCAGCTGCTTTGAGTAGTGCATCGACATCACTGTAGTTATTGCTATGAATTACCCAACCAACGCTAATTCGAAGATAAATCGAGTGCGTATCATAAACAACAGGTGTGCTACATATCGCTCTTCGAAGTTTAGCTACAATCGAAGAGACATGTTGATCATCAATGATGCGTGGTAACAAAACTAAGAACTCATCACCACCGATTCTCGCAACGATATCTGAACCACGTAACTCGCTCTTAATGCGATTAGCACACTCAATAAGCACCTGATCGCCAGCCGCATGCCCAAAAGTATCATTGATCGCTTTAAAGCCATCAAGATCGATATTTACCACAGCAAAGGTTCTTGCTCTCTGCTTTTGGGTGACTTTGAACGCCTGCTTTAGGCTGTACATAAAGTATCGACGATTAGGTAGCATGGTGAGTTCATCATGCATAGAGCGACTATCTGCAATTCGGTACAGGCGATAAATAGTAAAGAAGGCAAACGCCAGCACTAACATTATGGTGTAACCCACCAACCTTACTGCTTGAATTCGATACCACTGCACATCCATCAACACATGCTCATTACCAGAGAGAGCAAGGTACCAACCACCGTATGGAAAGCTCACCTGTTCAGTCACAAAAGCATTATCAAATACGTCCTGAGAGCCATAAAAGACCGCGCCATCTTTACCCGAACTGTTTGCACCGCGAATCGCGAGTTTATACTTGTTTTCGAGTATCCCAATTCCGACATCTTCAAACAGCTCATCTAAACTAATAACGGCACTGGATACACCCCAATAGTCTTCGTTAAAAGGCGGGTCTCGAAAGATCGGAGTTCGCGTAATGATAGCTTGGCCACCTTGAAACAGCTCAAAAGGACCAGCAATAAAGGTGTTGCCAAGATTACGGGCTATCTCAACAGACTCCCATTGGTCTGGATAATCACGATAATTAATACCGAGAATCTGCTCATTGCCTTCCATAGGGTAAACAAAGTTTAGAATGTCGTCTTTGGCTAGCCCAATAAGACGAATATGGAAACCATCTTTAATAATACTTTCAGCAATCTTGTCCCAATTTTTCACCTCACCATCAGGGTTTATGGTCACTAAGGTCGAAAAATTATTGAGGATATACATATCTGACACGATCGCGGCTTCGATTCGAGAACGAATGATCGATAGCTGCTTTTTTGCCTCAGAGTAGGATTCATCTTTCAGGTAGGATAACTCTTTAGAGTGAAAAAACTCGATAGCACTCATTACCACTAAAAAAAACAGTAAAGATAATAATTTGGCAGGCCATTGCTTGCTAGAACCACTTGGCATTCAGACCCCCTAAACCTTTTTGTTCTTAAATTTACTCATATCAGACTAACTCTTTAAGTATGCCGTTAAGCTATTTAAATACATACACTTAGCCTAGTGCCCATTTCATTATTGAGTCATTCATCACTTAAAGTCCATTAGACACATTGATTACTGAACCAAATATCGAATCAATCTTATTAAAGATTACAATGTATTGACCAAAACCTTACATTGAAAGATTCATGAGTGTTATTTTATATTCACAATTAATCAGCTTGGTACCTTACGAACATGAAGCTAAAAATGCTAACTCTGTGCACATTGTTATCAATCTCAGTTGCGGTTGCGGTTCACGCACAAGCTACTTCAGATACGCTAACGGCTTTTGACACACAACAGACGGTTAATATACAAGCAACAAGCGTACCAAATATTCAATTACAAGCTGGTGTTCTCGACTCTCAAGAGCAATCTTTTATACAATCCGCCGATCTGATTCGCACAACCTACGAAAGCCAACTTTACACTCTGCCTGCATTCAAAGAAGGTCACTATGGTTTGCGTATGTATCGACAAACATTAGACGACAAATATTCTGCCGCGGTATGGAGTGACATGGCACGTGTAGCAAGTAAGCTCAGCCGCCTGTCGAATGATGTTCACACCATGGAACAAATCATACTGTACTCAGAAAAGCGTGTTGCTTCCTATGTTGGCGACAGCGATGAACGTAGTGTTCGACGCTACAACATCACCAAGCACATGCCAGAATATCTATATCTTGGTGTTGACCTTCTCGGCTCTATGGCGCGCGCCAATGAGTACGGTTTAGAACACAAGAACGATGCCAAACTGCGTGAAATCATTCGTCGTTATGACTTTTCACGATACGTGACCAATGAAGATATGGTGAAAGCGTGGGCAGCCCAACTCGCTAATCAAGTTTACTGGCTACGCCAATTGGGTGAACAAGATGTCGTTGATGAATTTATCGATACCTTCAAAAAAGCCTACCCAGACGATAAAGACAAGAAGCTTTCAAGCCAGCAATACGGCAATAAGATCTATGGTATGACACATGTGATCTTTGGAGATTCTGAGTATTACCAGCACCAAGTAAGCGAGCAAGAACACCAATGGATCTACGATTACTTCAGAGAAAACATCGATACGATCCTGTTACGAGCTAAAGAGGATGTGATTGCTGAGGTTGGGTTGACTTTCTTATTAGCCGGTCTAGAGAATGACCCGGTTGTAGAGAAAACTAGGCTCGCAATCCAGGCATCTATCGATAAGACAAAAGGTATGATCCCTTCAGTCACCGGTGATTTTGATCTCAAGTATGGAGAGCACCGCAACGTACTCGCTATCATGCTACTCGATTGGCAGCAAGTGAACGAAGCACCGACTTATGAAGGTAACCCAAAAGTATTTACTAACATCCCTTACGGACTGGTTGAAAATCAACCGCTGAAGCACTAGCAGTAATACTTAAGTTGATTTTGGGTCCAAAAAAAAGCCGCAAACCTCTCAAGGTCTGCGGCTTTTTAACTCTTACCACACCAACACTTCATTCAGACTCAGGATACGGCTTTGTTCATCACTATCGTGAAATCCCCTTCTGCGTATCCTTCTACCAAGGAAACATCGTCACAGAGTGTTTTACAGAATCTATATACGCCCTGAGGGTGATAACTCATCAAGGTATTACGTGAAGGATACTGGCTTGAATTGAGCAGGTTAAAAATCACCGTCTGATTCGCTAGTCCAAACATACGAGTAATCATGTTAGTCAGATAATCCGAGTCGCGAGAGATGTAATTCAATGAGCCACTGGCGATAACTACATCGTGTACCTCAAGGCTCATTTGGCTCATATCACCCGACAAAAACCGACAACGATCTTCTGTATAACTCTGCTTCGCCTTCTTTAAAAAGCCTGCGTGTTGGTCAACGCCGGTGTAAGATTGAATGCGATAGATGCTGTCGAGCAGTTCAAACAGCTCGCCATAGCCACAACCCAAATCTAAAATACTCTTCTTTTCGAAGTCAGCCGAACGAGCAATCACTTCAAAGCGACACAATTGGCTCTCTTCGCTAGTCCACCCTAAAGCTTTAGCCTTGTCGCCATTCGAGCGGTTAGCCTGCTTTCGATGATAGCGATACACTTTCCAACGATCGAGCCAGTGCATTCAAACAAATCTCACTTCAATGAACATAAGTACGCCTCAATAAACTTAGACGTCAGAATTTGAAGAAAAGAGTCCACCAATCTTATAACCGACCGCATAGCAAACCACGGCGACAGTCACAAACACCAAAGCTGAGAAGACATAAGCCACCGATGCAGCAACGCCAGTACCCCATACTACGCTAAACACTAAACCGAGATACGCTTCTTGCGGCCACTGATAGATAGGAAACTGAGTACCACCAGCAATAAGATAAACCATCGCAAACAAGCCAATGAAGGTAGCAATAAGACCGATGAGAACGCGCATGTTCATAGAGAGACCCTTGATAAATTTGAGCTTGGTTGCCGTATTCTTAGTCGGAACGGAATATTCTTATTCGGAACCGAGTGTTCTTAATAGAAACCGGATTTTCTTAATTGGAGCCGAATGCTATTAATCGCAACCTAATGATATTCAAGTATATCGGATAAAACAGGCTTGCTCTATTACTCTTCCGAGTGAGCCTTATACACCGAATAGCAATAAAAGTGGTGGTTCAAAATCTGAATCAACTTAACGAGCAGGCACAAAAAAGCGGACACCCTTCTCACGTTAAATCCGCAAGAAAGGTGCCCGCTTCAACTGAATTTAGGCGCTTGAACTGAATCTCGCTTAAAGCAGGATGAAGATACCCGCTAAACACGCACTCATTAGGTTTGCAAGCGTACCAGCAGCGACTGCTTTCAAGCCTAAGTTTGCCACTTCAGCACGACGCTCTGGTGCCATAACACCGATTGAACCCAGCTGAATAGCAATAGAACCAATGTTAGCAAAACCACATAGAGCAAAAGTGACGATGACTTGGCTATGTTCAGATAACAGCGCTTTGTTCTCAACGAAGTCGATGAAAGCAACAAACTCGTTCATTACGATCTTCTGACCAATGTAAGAACCCGCCATCAATACTTCATCACTTGGGATACCGATCAGCCATGCTAGTGGTGAGAACAGGTAACCAAAGATAGCTTGCAGCGTAATACCGGCAAAACCGAACGTCTCACCTAAGCTTTCTAGGCCAGTGTTCACCATCGCAATTACACTCACGAATGCAATCAACATAGTACCGACAGCCACCGCGACTTTCATACCGTTCATCGCGCCGCTTGCCAGTGCATCGATCACGTTGCTTTGGTCAGCTTTATCGAGTTCGATATGGTCGTAGTCACTTGGTGTACTGCGCTCAGGAACGATGATCTTCGCCATTAACAGACTACCCGGAGCTGCCATGAAGCTTGCGGCGATAAGGTATTTAAGTTCAACACCTAAACCAGCATAACCACCAAGCACACTACCCGCTACCGACGCCATACCACCTGCCATTACAGCAAACAGTTCCGAACGAGTCATAGACTTTAAAAACGGACGAATAAGAAGAGGAGACTCACCCTGAGAAAGGAAGATATTACCTGTCGCTACCAAGGATTCAGCTTTGCTGGTGCCTAGCAGTTTTTGCACCGCTCCGCCCAAGATTTGAATCACTTTTTGCATGATGCCGAGGTAGTAAAGTGCAGAAATCAGAGCACTGAAGAAGATAATGATTGGAAGTACGCGTATCGCGAAAATGAAACCTTCAGTTGCAAGGTCGCCGAAAAGGAATGCGATACCAGCGTCTGCAAAACCAAGCAGGCTAGAAACGCCATTACTTAGGCTTGTTAGCGCCAATTGTCCCCAAGGGAAATATAACACCAAAGCCGCGAAGCCGATTTGAAGTAATAGTGCACGAGAGACTGTTTTCCAGTTAATCGAAGAACGACTTTCAGATAGCAGGTACGCACAAGCAATCAGTGCAAGAACACCGACAAAACCAAATAGAATATTCATAATGTGTCCTAGTAATCCTTAAAGAGTGAACATGAGCCAAACGAATGACATCAAAGGAATAGGACAAAGAACCGCAAGCAAAACGCTACGCGATGAAGGAGCTAACAGGGTTAGCGAATGTAACAACGAGTTGTTCATGTAAAAATCACCTTATACAAGCAGTGGAACGTAGCTGGTCCGGTCCGTGGGGTCATTCACATATCCATGTGACGGCTTGTATTGGCTAAGCACCGGCTTAAAACCGGAAAAGAAGTATAAACAGTTAAGTGAGACTTTCATCACATTTTTCAACGCAAACGATCGCGCGGTCAAGGATTAAACAAAACGCAGTGTTTATCGTCATTTTCGTTCTTCAAAAACTGTAAACAATCTGTATAAGGTTGAATTTGGAATGTTAAGTCCTTAAGCGTATGAGCGTAACCTCTCGGTTAATTCTGTGTGATTATTACCACTTTTCTGTGTTCTCCCTCATTTACTATGACTTCAAGATTCATCTTAAGTTTAGATGCGTATATACTTTGTATTATCTCACCCATTCATTATCTATAAAACGAGACGAGCTGATTAGATATAACTGCCATTGAGACTAAGAGAGGAAACACGTGAAGAAAATGGAAGCTCCGCACGACATGAACAATGGAGCTAGATTCAAAACAAATAGACACGGCTATGTGACAGTAGTTGAGTATTATAATACCTATACTGTTATTGTTGCGTTTGAAAACACCGGAAATATCCGCGCTATCAGTGCGGCGAAATTACGTACAGGTCAGTTAACCGATCGCTCTGTCGCACCTGAATCAATTATGATTGGTGAAAAGGTTGAATCCGTTAAGCATGGCATATTAACTATTACCCAAGTTGAATCTGAAAATATTGTGGTTCTGACCAATATCAATAATGAAGAAATTAGAATGTTATTGCCTGCCGTACAGAAAATGAAAGATAAAACCGAAGAAATAGATGGTGAAAATGTTACCTCGCCAAAACCGACTTCTCTTAGCCAACTAACTAAAAGAAATAAAAAGACCAAAGACGTTAATAGCATGCTTAAGAAAATGCTTACCGACTACGGTCGATACGATTAATTCTCTATTTTCTTCAACAGACCCTCTATATATTTACATTCCAATAGACAAATACATTCCCCCCCCAACCTTTCTCAATAGATACGTTGCATATTCGTGTGAAAAGTTAAATTTGATCAAAGTCTCACTCTGGATTTTTACCACACACAAGCGAGACCTCCGTCACAATCTCATTTTAGCTTTGTGATGGAGATCTTATTGAAATCTCAATATTTCCATTACTATGCTCCCACACAATAAGAGAACGCAGTTTCTCAACCCCTAAAATCCAATTGAGACAAATATTATGAAAAAGATTCTTGTAGTTTGCGGTAACGGCCTTGGTACTTCACTAATGATGGAAATGGCAGTGAAAGAAGTGGCTAAAAAAATCGGTTTCGAAGCGGAAGTTGATCACGAAGATCTGTCATCAGCTGCATCAAGCAACGCGGATATTTGGGTAGCAGCGACAGACGTTGCA
Source organism: Vibrio sp. 10N.286.49.C3 (assembly GCF_041469545.1). NCBI lineage: Bacteria > Pseudomonadati > Pseudomonadota > Gammaproteobacteria > Vibrionales > Vibrionaceae > Vibrio > Vibrio sp. 10N.286.49.C3. Next base: position 248,279 of record NZ_JBFRKT010000008.1, on the reverse strand, counting down.
AACCAACTGAAAGAAGGCGGAAAAGAGAACATAATCAGCCTTAAAAATATTTTTGACAAAGCATCAATCGAAGAACAACTAAAAACTTTCATGTAAGGTCAAAATTATGCAGAACTTTTTCGAATTCATGCTCGGCTTATTAAAAGAGCCAGCAATCATGGTAGGCTTAATTGCTTTCATTGGCCTTGTTGCACAGAAAGCTGATATTTCCACCATTCTAAAAGGCACAATTAAAACCGTAATGGGTTTCCTAATTTTAGGTTTTGGTGCTGGCGCTCTTGTTGGCGCACTAAATAACTTCTCAGTTGTATTTACTGAAGCATTCGGCGTAAGTGGTGTTATTCCAAATAACGAAGCAATTGTTGCATTAGCACAAGAAGCATTCGGTTATGAAATGGCTCTAATTATGTTCTTCGCATTCGTTGTGAATATTTTATTGGCTCGTATTACTCCTTTAAAATATATTTTCTTAACGGGTCACCACACAATGTTCATGTCTATGCTAGTAGCGGTAATTCTGTCTACAGCAAACATTGAAGGCACAGTTCTAGTCGCAATCGGCTCTATCATTGTGGGTACATTAATGGTTGTGATGCCAGCGCTAGGCCAAAAGTACACTGAAAAAGTGATGGGTACTGATCAACTGGCTATTGGTCACTTCTCGACACTGTCTTACATCGTGTCTGGCTTCATTGGTAGCAAATTCGGTGACACATCAAAATCAACAGAAGACATCCAAGTTCCTAAAAGCTTAATGTTCCTGCGTGATACGCCAGTAGCCGTAGCAACAACAATGGCTATCTTCTTCATGCTTGCGTCTATTATTGCGGGCGGCGAGTTTGTAGAAACAGTATCAAGCGGTCAAAACTGGGTTGTATTTACCTTCATGCAATCTCTAATCTTTGCTGGTGGTGTTTACATCGTATTGCAAGGTGTGAAGATGCTAATTGCTGAAATCGTTCCTGCATTTAAAGGTATCTCTGACAAACTAGTACCAGGAGCAAAACCTGCTCTAGACTGCCCTATGGTATTCCCAGTAGCACCAAACGCGGTACTAATCGGTTTCCTTTGTTCTTTCGCGGCTGGCCTACTAGCAATGGCAGTTCAAGGTGCACTTGGTTGGACAATCATTGTAGCGGGTGTGGTTCCACACTTCTTCGTAGGTGGTGCGGCAGGTGTTTACGGTAACGCGACTGGCGGTCTACGTGGTGCAATTCTAGGTTCATTCACGCAAGGTCTGTGTATCTCTTTCCTACCAATGCTACTACTTCCAGTACTGGGTGGTCTTGGGCTTGAAGCAACAACATTTGCTGACTTCGACTTCGGTGTTGTTGGTCTGATTCTAGGATGGATTGTTTCATGAGCCTATTCGATTTAATCGGTAACCAAGGCGTTATCATCAACTCTGAAGAGAACCTAACGGTTGATGCTGCGATTGATTTAACCTGTTCAACACTGTTAGCAAGCAAGAAAATTGAAGCAAGCTATGTTGAAGCTATCAAGCAAAAGCACAAAGACATCGGCGCGTACTATGTTCTAGCACCAAAGATTGCGATGCCTCATGCTCGTCCTGAAGATGGTGTGAACGAAGCATCACTGCAGGTGACAGTATTCAAAAAGGGTGTTGATTTAGAGTCGGAAGACAACGGTGACGTTTACCTTTCAATCACTCTGGCAGCGATGGACTCAGATAGCCATATCCATACTATTATGGCGCTATCAGAGTTGTTCCAAAATGATGATGACATTGATGCCATTATCGCAGCGGAAACAGAGCAAGAGATCATCGAGATCTTAAAGCGATACTAGTTACGCTAAAAGCTGTTACTCCAGAGAAAAGCTATCAGACCGAGCCCTGCTCGGTCTTTTTTTTACACGTTTCAAATGACGATGCACCAGATTAACAAAGAGATGCCCGCCGAAGAGCTTTTCAACTCAGAACTTACCAACTGCGAGCTTCTCACCTAAAAGCAGCTCAACTCAATAATCGACAGACAAGAGCCCCAGGCTCCCTTAATGCATCCACGTTATAGCTAAGTACACGTCCGGCAGACGGCGCATGATAACGACGACATTCGTTACCAAAAGCGTCGTATTGAATCGCCAAAAGATCATCTTGCTCTACGCTTTGTAAAAGCTCGACCTGAGGCAACACAAATCCACCAATATCAGCGCGGATAGACACCACATTATTGCCCTCTATCCAATCTATACTCGGCAGTGGCTTTTTGTCTCTTAAACCTTCAGCATCAAGCATCTCGTAGTAAGAAAGAATATTAAAAACACCATCTACGGCTCGTTGAATCATGTCAGGTTGAGTAAATTTCCCCATCCCGACTTCCACTGTAATGCTCGGAATTCCACTTCGATTCCAGACCGTTTCAAGAATACCCGGATCGCCGGGATCATTAAGAACACAATCGGGCAGCATTAACCTCGCCATCTCCAAGCATTGCTTTACTCGATAATCAGAAAACACATAAAGTGGATACACGGCACCACGAGTTTGGGTATGCAGATCAACAGCAAATGTCGCGTTGTGTTTGAGTAAGCGATCCCACAGAGATGCGACGAATCGCTCCGCGGCTAAGCCGTGTGCATCACCAGGAAAGAGTCGATTAAGGTTGGCAGGGCAAGAGCCCGGATCCGAAGAGATAAAATCGCGGCTGTGGTTAAGCAAGCCAGACAAATTCACAGTTGGTACAACTGTCACCGTGCCTTTTAATGTTTTGCCTACTAAATCTCGGATAATTTGCTGAGCAGCCAACACACCGTTTAGCTCATCACCGTGAATCCCGGCAGTGATCATCAACTTCGGGCCGTCTTGACTGCCTTTGAAAACAGAAACCGGCATGTTTTTAGGTTGCCCTAACCCATCACTGGTTACTTGAAACCAAAACTGATGCTCTCCAATCGGTAAGTCTTCGACATTTAAGGCGCCAATAACCTGCCTACCTTGTAAAACATCGCCTAAGTACTCTGTTTTCATCCAACGTCTCCATCTTGTTGAGCAAAATTTATTCTTTTCTAAGTTTTGGCATCATAGAGGATATCTTAATCAGTACAAACAGTTAATAAGATGAAGAAGCTCTAACCTCACCATAAGGTTCACCCATATCATTATCACCTCACCCAAATAGAAACTTGAAAAAGTAACCGAATAAGGAAATACGAGTGGTATACCCATTCACAAACCACTCAGTTTCCTGAAATAAAAGTGCAATAAAATCAACACTTAAAAAGTTCCCTATTCACGAAAATGTAATTTTACAGAAATGAAAGCTTAATTTAGCTGCTCTAAATTAGTTTCATATCGAAACGGAGAGCGCATTGCTCACGGATTTTAAAATACAAGGTAAGTGATTATGAAAAAGGCAGTTCTAGCTTCTGCAGTGGTAGCGGCACTAGTTTCAGGTTCATCGTTAGCAGCAACGGTTTATAGCTCTGATGGTACAGAACTTAAAATTGGCGGTCGTGCAGAATTCCGTGGTGATTTCATTGGTTCCGGTGGTGCTGAAGTTGAAGGTTCAATGAAAGATAAAACTCGTTTCCGTTTAAACCTTGGTGGTAAAACAGAACTTACAGATACTGCAACGGCATTCGGTTTCTACGAAGCAGAGCAAGACACAGGTTCTGATAAGTTTGAAAACCGTTACATGTACGCAGGTGTTGATTTTGACGGTCAAGCCATTTCTGTCGGTCGCCAAGATATGGCTTCAGTTATCGTATCTGACTTTACAGATATCACTGAGTTTTCTGGTGTGCAGCAAGCATTCGGTGCAGCTTCTGATAAAGAAGATGGTGTATTTGCATACCGTGGCGGCTTTGATGCCCTGCAACTAGAAGCCACTTACCAAACCAACAGCAAAAAAGACTCTGACGGCTACGGCATTTCTGGTGTTTACTCACTGCCAATGGGCTTAGATCTTGGCCTAGCCTACTCAGGTGAAGACCTAGGGGAAAATAAAGGTAGCGCAGACCAAATCCTTGCCGGCCTAGCGTATTCTCTAGACAACCTGTACTTAGCAGCGACTTATTCAACAGGCGACCTAGATGATAAAGCGACAGGTACCGATGCTAAGTCATTCACTGCTATGGAGTTTGCAGCGCAATACAAATTCACCAAGCAAGTATCTGCTGCAGTCGTATATACTTACCAGGAAGATGAAATCAACAGCGGAGCAAAAGTAGACGCTGTCGACGGTATTGAATTAGCCGGTTACTACAAACTAAACAGCAATTTCCGCACATACCTTTCTTACTACGTTAACGGTTTAGACGAAGTTAAAAATGCAAAAGGTATCGTGACAGCTGGTGAAGACACACTTCGCCTAGGTGTCCGCTACGATTTCTAATCTAAATCGACTTTAGATAGAGACTAGAAAGGTTGGGCGGTTGCTCAACCTTTTTCATATTCAAATATTCTGACCAACTTCATCAATGCTTTTTCTGGTTAAGTGGTGCTAAATCCGTATCATAGGTGAACCACATCAAATAATTAGAAGCATCATGTCACAACACCATCCGATCCAAGGCGCTAGCTGGATGCTAACCGCAGGCCTAGCCTTTGCCGTTATTAATAGCCTAACTCAAGTCGCTAGCATTCATTTCGGACTTACTTCTACCACCGTTGCCGTCATTCAATACGCCATCGCGTTGTTCGCTATTCTTCCTTATCTGAAAACGCTGGGCATTCGCCGCGCGCTAAAAACCGACAACCTAAAGTTGCACGTATTCCGTGTCTTCTTGTCTGTTATTGGTATTCAACTTTGGATATGGGCATTGGCTTACCCAGTACCTATTTGGCAAGGCATTGCCCTTCTCATGACGTCGCCATTGTTTGCAACCATAGGCTCAAGACTTTTCCTCAAAGAGAAAGTTGGGGCAGCTCGCTGGGGCGCGACCTTAGCCGGCTTCGCTGGTGCTATGGTGATTCTAGAGCCGTGGGCAGAAGACTTTAACTGGGCAACACTGCTACCGGTTGGCGCCGCTTTCTTCTGGGCATGCTACTCACTCATGGTGAAAAAACTCTCTTCGCAAGACAGTCCTTCAACCATGGTGGTGTACTTGCTGCTATTAATCACACCATTTAACATCCTGCTTGCCGCGCCAGATTGGCAGACTCCAAGCGGCGGTACAATTTGGGCTATCTTGATTGTTATCGGTGTTATGACGGCACTCGCTCAATGGGCAATTGTAAAAGCCTATTCTGTTGCTGATGCTTCGTTTGTGCAACCTTTTGACCACGCAAAATTACCGTTAAATGTTCTAGCGGGTTGGATTGTATTTAGTTGGGTTCCACCGGGTCGTTTATGGCTAGGGGCTGCTATTATTATTGCGTCAGTTGCATTTATTACCCATTGGGAAACGAAAAAACCGGCGAAAATAAAGAAAGTTTAGGATCGATGAAATAAATAGTTCGACTGTCCGTTCTATATGGATAAGAGAATTCAAACGAGGCCGTAAGCATGAAGAAACCAGTCAAGATTACACTATACCGTTGGGCAGGCAGCTGGGGTCCATTTAAAGTTAACATCCCATGTGGAGAATGCACCCTTACCAAAGACATTCTTAAGGATACTTTTGAGAATGAGTTATCAGATGTCGATGTTGAACTGGAAGTGAAAGATTGGTTATCTCACTGGTGGGAGCCGCTAAAACTGGGTTCTTGGCATGCTCCTATCCTTGTTGTTGAAGGCAAGGTAGTCAGCCAAGGTGAAGCGCTTAATCGCGGTGTTTTGGTTCAATCTGTAATTAAAGAATGGACCAAACGAGACAGCCTAAAAGGCAACATTGTTTACGGAAAAGCGACCTGCCCATTCTGCGTTAAGGCCAAGAAAATGCTTGATGAAGCGGGTGTTGAATACCAATACCACGATGTCGTAAAAGACAGCGCAGCTTTGTATCGTATGATTCCAGAGGTAAAAGCGCACATTGGTGAGAAAACACCAGTAACAGTTCCTCAGATTTGGCTTGATGGTAAATACATTGGTGGAGCTGACAACTTAGAAGCGTGGATGAAAGAGAACGGTTTAGATACCATCCCGAATAATGTTGTCGACCTATCCAACCAATCGACAGGCTGAATTCAGTAACAGTCATTAGTCAGAAGCTTTATCAGTGTTTTTTGTGTCCATCCACAACAAAACGAGCGATGACCTTCATTAATCGCTAAAACGCAAAAGGCCTTAAACTTAAATAAGTTTAAGGCCTTTTTAAAATCCGTTTTTGAAAATGCTTATTTCGCCATTTTCTTCATCATTCGCTTAATGAATGATGCTTTTTTTGGCTTTGGCTTGCCATACAATGCTTCGTGCATCATGTTTTTTGCTACCATTTGACCAAGGTATGCGTGGCCTAGTTCGTAATTCATGCTTATCTCCGCACATAATCGATTTTCTTATGCGCGGATTCTACACTTAAAGCGCCCAAAAACAAGATCTAAATCACATTTTTAGTGTAATATCACCATTAAGTTACAATTAAAATTTTCATTTAAACATCCATAAAAAAGCAGCTCAAGAGAGCTGCTTTAAAAATAGTTTTTTAGAAACCTAATTGCTTAGAAATCAACCAACATGAAGAAATAACTTAGAAAACAAACAGTTAAAAAAACTAGCTACGCTTTGGCTGTCTGTAAGTTTTACCTGCAATTTGGTATGTGTCTTTTTGCTTTAATTCGAACATAGTTTCAAAGAACCAAGCTGCAAATTTGATTAAGTCATCGCCTTCATTCATCACATGTTCGATGTACTCTTGCTCTTCGCCTTGTTCATTTTCTTGAAGCGTCACGTGGTAAATACGCTTTTCGCCTTCAACTTCAGCTAGCGCAAATTGACCTGTTAGTGATCCAGCAGCCTCAGCGACTTCTGTATCCTCATTGGATTTCAATAACTCAAGTGCTTGAGGCAGGCCATCTAGTGCGCAGATAGCTTTTACCAGTACTTCAAATTCATTTTGCTGCATGTTTATTACCTATTAAATGGACGCAGGTATTGTAGAAAACCATCCATACAAATACAACGTATTAACGACTGTATGCTGAACTATAGCGAGCTAGCTGTTTAACTGGTCTGTACTTCAGCTGCTTAACTGTACTCAACTTCGGTAGCCGTGGCTTTCTTGTTCATTCTCGTTGAAGACCAAAGTACTGTAGCCATGCAAGCACCAATAATCAGATAAAACACGCCGAGCTGTAGGTGAGTCGTCACCCAACTCTCGACTAGATATCCACCAAGTAAACCCGCCAAACACATCTGAATTGAACCTGACAGTGCCGACACTGCGCCCGCTTTCTTCTTATGAGGTTCTAATAGCATACTGATCGATAGAGGGAAGGAGATACCTTGAGCGATAGCTAACCACGTAAATGCCCACACTAAGTTAAAGATGGATAACTCATGAGTAAGTAACCAAGTCCCTGAAGCTAAAATGATCAAAATCGCAAGACTCATCAATTGTGGTGTACTAAACCTACGATTGAGCAAGTTCAAAGCCACGCTACCAATCAGTAAGCCAGCCGAAGGGACTATCATCAACGATCCGTATTCAGCGGCTGTCAGCCCCAATTGCTCTTGCATTAAGAATGGAAACAGTGATAGCGACACCAAACTCGCCATGTAACTCATCCAATTATAACTGGCACTGGTCAACACTTGGCGATTCGTCAACAAACGGCCGTAGTTCTTGACCACTTGACTGACTTCAAAGCGGCTCTTCCCGTATGGTAAAGTTTCATGAAGAACAAAATAGCCGAGAGTGAATATCGCCAGTAAATACACAAGAACAAACAGGAACACCGCCTGCCAACCGAGGTGGAATGAGATCCAACCACCAAACACGGGCGCAATAATCGGCATGATCGAAGCGGTGACCGAAATATAAGACAGTGCTTTGGTCAGTTGAAGGCCATCATAGCTGTCGCGCAGCACACTTCGCCCAAGAACCGAGGCACTACCCGCACCTAGACCTTGCAACAAGCGACCAACCTCTAACGCCGTCATGTTGTCGGAAAAAACAACACAAACAACAGTACCAATCAAATAAACACCCTGACCTAACAAGAAGATAGGTCTTCTCCCCACGGCATCGGACATCGGCCCGTAAAATAGCTGAGACAAGCCAAAACCCACAAGAAACAGCGTAACGAGCAGCTGTACATCTACCTGAGTCACACTTAAGTCTGAAGCAATTAGCGGCAATGATGGTAAATAGATACTCACCCCTACCTGTCCTGTAGCTATGATCATCATGGCTAAGAGTAGCGGTGTTTTTTTAAAGGTCGATTGGCTCAAAAAATTCCCTATTCGTTTGTTATTTGTTCATCAGATGAGTTTACATTCAAAACCAATAATTGATAATTAGCTAAATTGGAATTTAATTAAGTCCCAACAGGAAATAGTATGGATTGGATTCTTAACGTAAAAAGTTATGTAAAAGTGGTGGAAGAAGGCAGCTTCAATGGCGCAGCGCGTAAACTCAATACCACCAGCTCAGCGATCAGCAAAAGAGTGAACTGGTTAGAAGAACGTATTGGCACTCAACTATTAAAGCGCACCACGCGCTCAATCAGCCAAACCGAAGCGGGAGCTCTCTTTTATCTGCGAGCCAAAGATCAGCTCGATAATTGGCAATCGATTATTGATGAAACCCGATCGGTTAACCAAACGCCTGCGGGCCTGCTAAAGATTGGCGCAACCATTGCTGTTGGTTCTAAGTTTCTCGTGCAATACATGGACGACTTCTTAGAAAAGTATCCAGACATTAAAGTACAGCTTATCACCACCACGCCAGGTCAATTACCTGAGCTTGGCTTGGACCTGGTGATCAGTCGTGAACTGGAACAACTCAACTCGTTAAGCTTCAAGAAAACACCACTATTTGAACACAAAGCCAGCTTTTATGCCGCACCAAGTTACTTGGCTAAACATGGTTATCCCATCAACGAGCAAGATTTAGAACAACACAACTCCTTAATATGGGGAGAGCGCCCTACCCGTGAAGTCACACTCACCAAAGGGCAGCGCATCACTTTGAACGGTAACTTTGCGACCACCAACCCTGAGGCTTTGTTTCATGCCGCCAAGCGAGGAATGGGCGTACTGTTAACCATCAAAGCAATGATCAAAGAGGATCTTAAACAAGGGACACTGGTTCCAGTATTACCAAATATAACAGCTGACGAAGTGATGGTTTACGCGTACTACCCTAAGCTTGACTACTCACATACACGAACCAAGCTATTTTTAGACCACCTAAAAGATAGGCTAGACAAAGAAAGAAATAGTCAAATTTTGTGAAATATATCGCACTAAATTTGAAAAATCACACAACACGACCAATAATAAACTAGACGCATATCAAGATTATTAATGCAAGTAGCATTGTTAATATTTAAGACGGTGCTGCTACAAGATCGTATACACAAGATCATACACATACAGCTTACACACGATTCTGGTTGGCTACGGATGGTGACTATGACTCAACATACACGCAATAGCATGATAGACACAGAGCGCATTGGGCGCTTACTCAAATTGGAAGGTATCGACCTTTTAGAGTCTGCCGTGCTTACTTTGCATCAAACCTTCGGTACTCAATACACCAGTATCATTGAGAAAAAGCACTTTCCCGATCAAATGGTTCCTTTGGTCATTGCCCATTCTGACCATGTACTACATGACAAAATAAACGCACGCCATGGTCACATATACCAACAAGCCGTTAATCAAAAACACCCAGATTGCTCATTTGCTCAGTATATCGTTCAGTCACTCCCAACATCAGCATTTAGGCAAGAAATCACCTCACAAAACTCAATCGCTATCCCAGCACGCAGTCAAAGTGGCGAAGTCATGGGTGTGCTTTTCTCAACCTTTAGTTCGCCTATGAGTACAGATCAGCAACAAGACGTGATAAAACACCACCAGTTGTTCGCAGATATCGTCATTCACACCTTGCGTGAAATGTGGTTCAACGACCGTTCTGAGCAACTGGTTAATCAACTCAGCTACGAAGTATCACACGATAGTCTAACTGGGCTATTAAACCGTAGCTGCTTATCAGACACCTTAGAATCGATCACTCAGCAGAGTGTCACTCCCTTCACGCTCGCTCTGCTCGACATCAATAGCTTCAAAGCCATTAATGATATGCACGGTAATTATATTGGCGATAAGGTGCTTCAGTTCGTTGCAGAGACCTTGCGCCGAACCTTGCCCGACAACAACCTGACGTTCCGGACGGCTGGCAATGAGTTCGCATTCATTACCTATCATTCAGACCCAATAGCGGTTTGCGAGCAAATACTGGATAAGATAAAGCAAGGTTACAATAGTATTGATATCAAAATCGATTTCGACGTCAGTATCGGCATTGCCCGGTCAGATGGAGATAATAAAGACGTAGAACAAATCATCTTCAACACCAGTTTGGCACTAAAAGAGTGCCAGCATAGTCAAGATACATACATTCAATGTTACGACACTCACCTAAGGGTTCGTTACCAAAGGAAAACCGAGTTAATCGCCGCCTTACGAAGTGAGCTTGACAGCCCCATATCAGACAGTCAGGCACCTAATGACAATGGAATGTACGTGGTTGTACAACCAATCGTTGATCACATTGATACACGATGGGATTACTTCGAGGTGTTAACTCGTTGGAAAACCACAAGACATGGCGACATCTCGCCAGTGGAGTTCATTCAGGTAGCGGAAGAGTCGGGGTTGATCGTGGAACTGGGTGAACGGATCATCGAATTGGTATGCCGCGCTAAAACAATATTGGAGCGAGGCTTAGGCTACAAAGTTAAGCTTGGAATAAACTGCTCCGCTCACGAGCTTACCGATTCTAAGCGTTATATTTCCTATCTCACTCGAACGATTGAACAGCATCACTTTAAAGCAAACGAGTTTGTCATTGAGCTAACCGAAACCGTGCTGTTATCTCCAACTCAAGAAACAAAGTCAGCACTCGACTTTCTAAGGGGACAAGGGTTCACGATCGCTCTAGATGATTTCGGTACTGGTTACTCAAGCTTAAATTACATTCATAGCTATCCTATCGATTGTATTAAAATTGATGCCACCTTTATTCGAAACTTGCTGACAAACTCAACATCCGAAAGTGTTGTGTGGTTGATTATTCAACTGGCACACAGACTCAATGTGTCATTGGTTGCGGAAGGCGTAGAGAAGCTTGAGCAACTAGAAAAGCTGCACGCAATGGGGTGTGACAAAATTCAAGGATACCTCTACTCTCCACCTATGCGACCAGAAGCTATCGTTAGCTACGTCACTCACTCAGAACCTCTAGCCTAAACGCCGTTTACTACCTCAACCTAAAATCAAAAAGCCGCGAGCGTATCACTAAACATTTAAGTATTTAGTTCTGCACTCACGGCTTTAAAGGCTACATCATTACTCGCAACCATCTAGCTAACGGTTACCTTGACGGCATACAGTCAGCTAATAACTATTAACTATTAACTATTAACTATTAACTATTAACTATTAACTATTAACTATTAACTATTAACTATTATTCAATTGTGTTTCTAAAGCTTTCTTTAATAGCTTGTCGGCTTCATCTCTAGCGGCTACGAATGTCGCTTTTTCCTTTTTCGGCACAGAGTCGGCCATAGGAATATTCGCTTTCATTGCATTGACAGGACGACCACGTTCGATCAATTCGTAATGTAAGTGCGCCCCCGTCACTCGGCCCGTTTTACCTGATAAGCCAATACGCTGACCACGAGATACCGTTTGTCCTTTACGAACGAGGATCTTACTCAAGTGTAGGTAGCGTGTTTTGTATGTGCTGCCATGCTGAATCACCACATAGTTACCCGCATATGGGTGCTTACGAGTCATGATCACTTTACCATCACCTGTTGCTTGAACGGGTGTGCCAATTGGCGTCGCGAAATCTGTGCCGTTATGCGGAGAGACTCGCCCAGTCACAGGGTGTAAGCGCTTAGGATTAAACTGAGAACTTTGACGCCAGCCACTGCTCACAGGGTAACGTTGGAAAGCGCGTTGTAAGCTATCACCATTGGCATCGTAATATTGCCCGTCAGTGTGTAAGTACGCTGAAACAACACGGTTACGGTTCATGATCTTGATGGCTTCTATTTCACGTTTCCCGGTTGCGACACCATCAACGAATTGCGCTTTTTGAAGCACTTCAAACTGATCACCCGCACGTAAGTCTCGGCTGAAATTCAGCTTATCTTTGAGAAGAGTCACAATATGGTCAATCTCAATACTGTTCAGGCCAACTTTGTTCGCTGACATAGAGAAACTGCCTTGAATATCACCCACTAGAGGTTTCTGCTTCCATTCACCCGGAATAGAAATATCTTCGAATTCGTAGCTGCCGTCATCAAGCAGTCGATAAACCACTTTGTCCGCGACACTAAATTGAAGTTCCATTTTTGAAAGGTTGCCCGTCGCTTCGTCACGCCAAAAGCGTAATGTATTACCCGGACGAAGCGTGTCTAACGCAAGGAAGTTCAAATCGGTTTCCATCACGCTCATCATCGAGTTATAAGAAAACCCAAGCTGAGTGAAGATGCTACTTAAGTTATCACCTGATTGAATTTGATATTCAAACGTCGGTGGCTCAATAACGGTAGCAGAAGGAGGTGACAGAATTGACTCAATAACGGTTGAGTCTGGCAAATCAAGATCGATCGTTTTCGTCAGACTTGATTGTGAATATTGCAAAGCAACACTAATCACTGCAATAAGTGGCAGTCCTAAAATTGCTGCTTTTTTTACAGGTGAAAGCTCAGCAAACGGAGAGGAAAATATTTTTGAATACACGGTAAACAGGTCTTTCTACGATATAAAAGCACAGGATATGCTTTTCAGGCGTATAAATCATCATTGCATTGTCATAATATGATGTGAATCTGCGCAATCTCGGCTAAGTCATTGAGTTACCGTTAATGAAATAGGCACAACTCAAAAAATTAATGAACCAACGATTTAGACATTAAAAAGCAGAAACATCTAGTTCCTGCTTTTTAACTAATTCATACTATTTCAATTAAGTCATGCTATTTCAATTAAACGTTAACTGTCGATACCAAGCAATTATCTTCACCAAATTCATTCGGGATATAACGATCAGCATTCGCATCGTTCACCCATTGTTGATCATCAACTAGGTAGCGAAATTGAAACTCGCCATCTTTCGGAAGACGAGTTTTAAACTTGTAAACCTTCCCTTTCGCCAGTTTTTTCATTGGGGTCGCTTTCCAATCCAGAAAGTCGGCAACGATAGATACGGAATTAGCTTCTTGAGCTTCTAGCTCGAAAGTCACTTCAACTTCATCTTTCGTCTTAAAAAAACGTTTATTAATCATTCGCAAGCTCCATTTGTAAAGTAAGCAGACACAAAGCTAAGTGTGTCTAAATTTCATTCATCTACTTAAGATAATATGTAATTTAGCTCACATAAACAACAGTTCCTTGCCCTAACAAAAATGTCATTGCTCATCAATTGATTGCGCATTGAAAGAAAAACTCATTAACACCTTTTCAGATTGCAATTCTGGAAAAGATTGTTCCGCAGAATGTCGAGTAAAACCGATAAAACCTTCCCCAGAGAGTTTGCTTTGTGAATCGAGCAGTTGAGTAATCTCTAAAGTTTGGATTCTCACACGGTCACCAAGAAAGAATTGGTCAACTAACACGACACGGCTTCGATGCTGGTCATGTTTAAACAGGCCAAGATAATAGAAAACGCCACTGCCTTGGTTAGATACCCACATAGGTGCAACAAAGAAACTCGCCTCGCCGAGTATGACTCTTGAAAGGTTGTTGGTGTCTACGGTGACCACACCACGCTCAACACCGGAGTCATACCGCCCAAACGCGATTGATCTTGGTCCATCGACTTCATTAATAAAGGCGTACGCGTTGGTTTCAGGAACTTTGATTGTCCATGGGTTAGTCGTCTTCAAATCAAAAACGGTTTCAACAACAGGGTCATAACTGACTTGAGAAGAAGGAAACTTCGCCAAGATCTCTTCGTCACTTAAGCTAAAGCGATAAATACCCGCCAGTATCACCACAACCAGCATGATAATAGGAATCAGTAAAATCAGAGGTATAGGTAAGATTTTCTTTTTCATGAGCAATTATATTCTTTTGTTTTCATCCAGTTGTGCAGACCATAAAGGGCTTTAGTATAATTATCAATACAGGGTTAACCAGAAGTGGAGCATGGATGGATATCAATCATATTAAAGAGAGAAATATCAGAAGTTGCGAATGCCGCTGTGGAGCCGTCAATTTAGTCTGCAGAGGCGAGCCTCAACGCACCTCCGTATGCCATTGTTATGAATGTCAGAAGCGCACCGGAAGTGTGTTCGGGGTTCAGGCTCGATTTCCCATAGAACAAGTGACACTCAACGGAGAGGTCACCTCCTTTTCACGTATCAGTGACACGGGCAATGAAGTCACCTACCAGTTTTGCCCTAAATGTGGCACTGCCATGCTATTGCAGTCGGTTGCCGCCGCCGATTTTTATGTCGTCCCGCTCGGACTATTTAAAGAGCAAGACTTTCCGCTACCAAGCTTTTCAGTCTACGAAGAACGCAAACACGGATGGGTCAAATTTGACCACCAGATGAGTCACTACAACTAGCCTGTTACTGACCATTTTCTCTATAAAGCAACAGTATTGGAACAAACTGCAAGACTGTTGCCTAAGATCAAATATCAACGTTCTACAACGCTAGCGTATCTTTTCGCTAGCGTTATAATCTGCTCCTCTTTTTAACCCAGGGTGAACCACATGATTTCTAAACTACCTCGCTGGGTTGAATACGGCGCCTTACTGTTAGCGGGCCTTGCTGGCAGCGTTAATGCTATTGGTTTACTCGGCTTCCAACATCAAGCTATCTCCCATATTTCAGGCACCATGTCTTTACTTGGCAGCAGCCTGCTCACGCCGACTTCAACTTCTATGCACCTCCTGCTAATCATTATGAGCTTTATGCTAGGTGCCGCGTTCAGCGGATTCTTTATCGAAAATCAAGCATTGAAGTTAGGACGCCGTTACGGTGTTGCGCTATGTATTGAGGGTGGATTGCTGTTCTTGGCGCTTTGGGCACTGTTACAAGGCTACACTTCAGGCCAGTATTTCGCTTCAGCCGCGTGTGGGTTGCAGAACGCAATGATCACCACCTATAGCGGGGCGATCATTCGCACCACACACATGAGCGGGATCATCACAGACCTTGGGATCATGATTGGCGCACGCTTAAAGGGGATGCCTTTTGACCGCCGTAAAGCCAAACTTCTTATGTTCATCGTTGTTGGCTTTCTGTTTGGTGGTTTAAGTGGTGCTTGCCTGTTCCAGCGCTTTGAAATTTTGGCACTGGCTTTCCCTGCCTCTTTCGCGTTCATTGTCGCGTTTAGCTACTGGCTCTACCTAACTTATCGAACTGAAGCCTCAGTAAATTTATAAACGCCTAGTAATAACCATGAGAATATGTAACATCTGCAACACTTTATTCTAAACTCATAATTTGTTGCAGAATAACCTGCGTGAATATTTAGCGATATTTGATGAATAGTATTGCAAGTGATATTAATACTCGGTAATCTTGCACCCAATGAGAAAATACGGATGTTTAGAGAATAAAAATGCCAAGGATGTGGCTTTTTTACATGTAGAAATACGAGAATAATTAACATGTCTAACAACACGAATACTGCTCAACCAGAGAAATCTAAAGGCAGTTTCTGGGTTTTCTTAATCCCATCTCTAATTGGTTTGTTCCTCTTCATGGCGCCAATTAGCTACCAAGGTGATCTCACGATCCCTGTCGCTATTCTAGCCAAATCAATTCAAGCGGTTTTCGGTGAGTCTCTAGTTGCTATTATCACTGCAATCGTTGCCTTCATGTCTGTAGCTTCCGTGTTAAGCACCATTTTCAAACCTACATTCATTACATCGAATTCATTTCTAAACGGCCTTTTCAACCCATCTCCACTGTGGTTGTTGGTTCGTATTATCGGTGGTGCTGCAGCATTCATGGCTTTCTTCCAAGTTGGCCCTGAGTTTATCTGGGAAGAAAACACCGGTGGTCTGGTGTTAGAGGGCCTATTGCCGACTCTATTTTCAGTATTCATCTTTGCCGGTTTACTATTACCACTTCTACTTAACTTCGGTTTGTTAGAACTGTTTGGCACCTTACTAAGTAAAGTGATGCGTCCAATCTTCAACCTGCCGGGTCGTAGTGCTATCGATTGTATGGCTTCTTGGTTAGGTGACGGCAGCGTTGGTATCCTGCTTACAAGCAAACAGTACGAGAAGAAATTCTACACTCAACGTGAAGCCGCTGTTGTTGGTACGACTTTCTCAGCAGTATCTATCACGTTCAGCCTTGTAGTGATTGCTCAAGTAGAACTAGAGCACCTATTCCTACCTTTCTACGCAGCAATCTGCTTAGCAGGTATTGTGGCCGCGGTAATCATCCCTCGCCTTCCTCCACTGAGCATGAAGAAAGACACCTTCATTGATGGTACAAAGCCTCACAAAGATGCTGATGCAATCCCAGCGGGTCACTCGACTTTCTCTTGGGGTCTTGAACTCGCGGTAAATAAGGCATCACAAGTGAAGTCTGCTAAGTCTGTATTTGGTGAAGGCATTCGTAACGCAGTCGACATGGTATTCGGCGTTCTTCCTGTTGTAATGGGGCTAGGTACAATGGCATTGGTGATTGCAGAATACACCTCTGTGTTCTCATTCCTAGGTCAGCCTTTCATTCCATTCCTTGAGCTACTTGGAGTACCTGAAGCGGTTGCAGCATCTGAAACCATTGTTGTTGGTTTTGCGGATATGTTCATCCCAGCGATCCTTGCCGCTTCTATCGACAACGAGATGACTCGCTTTGTTATTGCAGCAATGTCGGTAACTCAGCTGATTTACATGTCTGAAGTAGGCGCTCTACTTCTAGGCAGTAAGATTCCAGTGAACATCTTAGAACTGTTTATTATCTTTATTCTACGTACGTTAATTACGCTTCCAGTTATCGCAGGTGTAGCGCATCTAATATTTTAAATTAGACGTACTGATACAGTGTAATAAATAACCTGATTTGTAATAGCCTCACTTTTGTGGGGCTTTTTTTCGCCTAATATATTCACTCTCCGGTTTAAAATACATACACTCTCCTGTTTAAAACATCGCCAATATACGAATTGAGAATATCATTTGATTTCATATTAATTCTCTTACACCTCTCCCTTATATAATAAACCATACGCATATTCGCCTAATTAATATCTTCCTTACTTTGTTTGCCTTTGATTAAGCCAACTCTTTAACTCATTGAACCAAAAAACAAAAGTAGCAAGTATGTAATTAACTGAGTTTTACGTTGTGCGGGTTGTTGTATTTTTGTAGTCTATTTTGTGAAATTACATTCAAGTAAATCCCAACAATGTCGATATATATAATTACAAAAACACGATTAGCTTTAGTTTTCGCAAAGCTTGTGAGAAGAGGAAAACACAATGAAATTTAGCCATAAGGTGGTTGCAGCATCATCAGCCTTGCTATTAGTGACAGTATCATTGCTTTCAATACAGCAACTTTACACCGTAAAAAGTGCTGTAGAGAACCACGTCAATGCAAGCCTGAAAGAGATGGTCTCTGGGATTAAGAACACCGTAGCATCAGAGATGAATGCTAAAAAAGCACTGGCTCAGTCGACGACTGAAGTCATCGAAATCAACCCTCAAGATCGTACATACGTTCAAAACATCCTAGAAAAGCCAAAACTTAAAGGCAGCTTTCTCGCGGTTGGTTTTGGTTATGACGCAAACGGTTTCGTTATTGAAAATGATGATGGTTGGGAAGCTGGCCCGGATTACGACCCACGAATCCGCCCTTGGTTCATTGATGCTAAGTCCAAAAACAGTTTAGTTGTTACCGACCCTTATGTGGACGTATCAAGCAAAAAAGTCATCATTTCAATTGGTACGCCAGTGCAAGAAAACGGCCGTTTCACTGCAGGTATGTTCTACGACCTAGAACTAACCAACCTTGCGACCTTGGTAAACCAAGTGAACTTGTTTGACGCGGGCTACTTATTCCTAGTCACTGCCGACGGCACGACGATTGCTCACCCTAACGCTAAGAACAATGGCGAAACGCTATCAAGCTACCTGCCACAAGCGACTATTCGCGAGGGATCTCAACAAATTGAAGTCGACGGTAAAAAGTTCCTAGTGAACTTCACTCACATCCCAAGTGAAGATTGGTACATTGGCGCAATACTTGATGAAGAGATCGCATTCCAAACGGTTGAAGATCTGAAAAACAGCTCGATAATCTACTCTTTAATTGCGGTTATTCTCAGCATCATTGCATTAACCGTCCTTATTCGTGTGTTAATGCGCCCGCTTGAGACGCTTAACCAAGCCATTCAAGATGTTGCGAGCGGACAAGGTGACTTAACTAAACGTCTAGATACCAATACAGATAAAGAGTTCTCTGACCTTGCGAAAGGCTTCAACACCTTTACTGAAAACCTGCAAAATCAAATCATTCAATCCAAAGCGATTGGTGTTGAGATTAAACGTGGCACTGAAATCACAGTAAAAGGCGCGGGTGAGTCAGCGAATGCGATGAATACTCAGCTGCAAGAGCTTGAACAGCTAGCCACCGCAATGAACGAGATGGCCGTTACCGCAACGGAAGTAGCAAACAACGCTCAAGGCGCAGCCGCCGCGGCTCGTGAAGCTGACGATGCGACACTAGACGGTACATCTGTAGTAAGTGACACGACTCAAGCGATTGATAACCTTTCAGCACGTATCGACCAAGCGGTTGCAGAAGTACAAGTACTTGAATCAGCAACAGCAAATATCGAGACGATTCTTAAAGTAATCAACGATATCGCAGACCAAACCAACCTACTTGCATTGAATGCTGCTATTGAAGCGGCGCGTGCTGGTGAATCGGGCCGTGGTTTCGCTGTCGTTGCCGATGAAGTTCGCACACTAGCGCAACGTACTCAAGAATCGACCACAGAGATCCGCAACATGATTGAGCAGCTCCAAGCGGGTGCAAGCTCTGTATCTAACGCGATGAATCAAAGTAAAGACACAGCCACTGACGCCGTTGAACGCGCTCAGCAAGCGAACTCTTCACTTGACCGCATCCGCGACGCGATTCAGCGCATCTCTGATATGAATATTCAGATTGCTTCAGCAGCTGAAGAGCAGAGTTTAGTAGCGGAAGAGATCAACAACAACACAGTTAAGATCAAAGACCTTTCAACACAGGTATCGAACGCAGCTCAAGACGCAAACACAGCAATGCAGGTTCAAACTGACAATGTTCGCCAACAAGACGAACTATTAAACAAGTTTACGGTTTAACCGCCTTACCGTTTAGCTAACACCCTGTTTAACTAACACATTGTTTAGTAAGCAATAAACAGCTTTAAATAAAAACCCCACTTACTGGCAATCAGTAAGCGGGGTTTTCTTTGCAAAATTTGCTTTCTAACTCGTAACAGGCTCGAGCTAATTGGTCGTCAGCATCATGCACTGGTTGGATTCAACCTTAATAGTTAAGTCCTTACCAACACATTCGAACACTTCGCCAGACAACAGATCCGTCACAGCGCCTGTCCAATTTAATGAAGCCGTCTTGCTTCGTTTCGATTTATTAATCACCACAATGCCTTTATCGCCACGAACAAACACCAACAAGTCATCATTGGCTTCAACCACCCGCATCGCTTCGCCATGAACATGGTTATGGAATTGAATCATGTTTTTCATGTAAGGCGCTTGCCAGTCGTTCAGCCAACGAGGTTGGCCGCTCTTGTCCAGAATACCGCTGGTGCTGAGTTCACTGTAAACAAGTGGCACACCGCCATCTCGTCCAAGAATAAAGGCGTGAGCTAATTGCTCGTCGACTTCATCCATCACATGTTCCAAAAACACCTCGTTATTTGGAATGTCATGAGTGACAGCAAAAGTGATCGCTCGCATATTCGACAGAGCTTGACCAAAACAATATGGGTTGATCAGAGATTTAAAGCTGCCCTGCTCTTCAAAAGCTTTGAAAATGGTATTGAACAGCGGAAAATCATACGCCCCTAAACGAGTGTGTTTAAGGTAAGGCTCAAGGAACAGTTCGTACTCTTCTTTGGTTGCACCACCGTCAGTAATGATCTCGCCAAATATATGCATCTCTTCACATATATCATCGGTCCAAACCTTACGTAGATGTGACAGTGTCATGTGTTTCGCTGCATCGATGCGAAACCCTTTCACACCAATCACTTTCAAGGCTTTTAGGTAAGCTCGCTGCTGCGCAACCACATTGTCGTTGTCTAAAAGCGTTGGCAGGCCTGGGTCGCTTGCTCCACCAGTAATACGCCCGTTTTGCACTTCCCAAGTGTCTTTCCAGTTCTTGATACCAAACGCTTCGACAAAGTCGTTCTCATCAAACAAAGGTTTAGAAAGATCACCAAACAAACGAACGGATTCGTAATACTCAGAATCTTGTTGGTAAGACGCCATGTCTTGTTGATTTGGATACGTCAAATCGCCGCGGATACTCGATTCGTTGGCCATGTGGTTAAACACAACGTCCACATAGGTACGAAGCCCATGTTGCTTTAACGTGTTCACCATTGCAGTGAAGTCTTGCGTATCACCAAGCTGATTATCGATCACACGATAATCTTGGGGTTGATAGCGCTGCCACCATTGGGTACCTGTATCTCGATCACAGCCTTTAGGCCCTCGTAACGACTTCATTGCCGGCGAGACTAAAACAGATTTATAACCCAACTCTTGAATCAGAGGGGCGTTCTTCATTACGTCAGCGTAGCACCAGTCAAAAGCATGCAATATAACATCTGTCGCTGGGGTGCTTAACATAGCTGAACTCTCCATGTTGTTCTCCTACCAAACTCGTTTACAGCTTTCTAGATAAATACAAAGGCTAAAAGGCAAAGCTGCATAAATTTCCTTAAGAATGGTATTTATTATATGAGTTACTCATTAAAACCCCTCCTCCTCCCACCGATTAGTCAAGGTGGATAGTTAAGGGCGTAGCGCCAATTATCGCATAACGTCCGGGATGAACACTCAGCCATAATGTTTTTAAATGCGCCCAAAAATGACAAAAAAGGAGCGTATCTACGCTCCTTTTATTCAATCTAACACATATTAATAACTAAGTTCGGTAAAGAACCTTCACTACGTGCCAGCCAAATTTTGTTTTTACCAGGTGTGGTACAAGCGTCTCGCCAGAGAAACAAATCTTATCAAACTGAGGCACCATTTGACCTTTTTTGAACTCGCCTAGGTCGCCGCCCTTTTTACCTGATGGACAGGTTGAATGCTTCTTCGCTAGCGTTTGAAATTTAGCGCCCTTTTTAAGCTGCGTCATGATGTCTTCTGCTAATTCTTTATGCTTCACCAAAATATGAAGCGCTGCTGCTGTTCTTGCCATGATAATTCTCAGTTTGTTGCTGCCAGTTTATTTGTGATGATTACGTAGAATTCATCAGAGTACTGACTGTTGTAATTCAGCTTACGGCTAACGACTTGTCGACAAAAGTCCATCAAACGCCTGCGTTTAGCGTGATTTTAACCCAAGAATCATCATTCTTCACTCTATAACCGAAAACAACCCCCTTAAAGATCTTTAAAAACCGCATAGTGACTTGCTGCGGATGCCATTTCCCTTTAAATTAATCCTTATAGATTAAGCGCGTATTAAGTAGGAGCCACTTATGGCCAAACCGATAAGTAAAGCGAGTCAGTCACAGGGAATGCTGATGTTCAAGTTATCCCTCACTCAAAGTTTTGCGATAGGCACGCTTAAGGTCAGAGAAATCGTTCCTTTCCAGCCAATGACCCAAATTCCTTACTCTCATCACCATGTGATTGGTACCATCACGATTCGCGATCTTACGGTTCCAGTTATTGATATGTCCGCAGCTATTGGGTTTCGGCCGATCACACCGACGGAATACCAAGACTGTGTGCTCATCGTGACAGATTGCTTAAGAACCGTTGTAGCATTCTTGGTTCGTTCGATTGATAAAATCATTGAATGTGACTGGAAGAGTATTGAGTCGCCACCCGCAAGTGTAGGAACCAATGTGTTTGTTACCGGCATTACACGTTTTGAAGAGCGTATCGTGCAGATGCTCGACGTAGAGTTATTACTTTCTAAGATTTACCCTGCTTATGAAAACGCACATATTCCGATGCTGACTGATGTCGAGAGAGAACGCCTAAAAGCTCTGAACATTCTATTGGTTGATGACTCTTTGATTGCACGAAAGCAGCTGTCTGATGCCTTAGACAGCATCAACATCCCTTATAGCATTTGTAACAACGGTTTAGATGCTATTGACCTGATGCGAGGTGAAGCAAGCAAAGGCACTGCAATTGATCTTCTCGTGAGTGATATCGAGATGCCCGGACTCGATGGCTATGAACTTGCATTTGAAGTACAAAACGACAGCGCACTCAGTCATGCCTACTGTATTTTACATACTTCACTATCCAGTGAGATATGTGTTGACCGAGCCAATCAAGTGGGAGCACATGAAGCGCTAGAGAAATTCAATGCAGGCGAATTAATCGAAGCCATGTTGCGCGGAGCGAAAGTCCTAAACGACGCGGCTATGACTGCTTAGACACAAAAAAGCCCTCACATTAGAGGGCTCCTAAAGTAATCCGTTAAACGAGCTTACTCGTTAGACACTTTTTTGTGACCTTCTTGCAGGTGAACGAAATCCACTAAGTCGTCGCCAGATACTTGGTATGCCTGACCGAAACCTTTTACGAACAGGCCATTCTCTGCTTTAAGGTTGAATAGAGAAAAATCTTGAAGTTGGCTTAAACCATCAATAATCTCACCAAAACGTTCTTGCATCTGGCCAATAACTTGAGTCCAAAGCTCCGTTTCACGCTCTACAACACTTGCTTGTGCATCAAAGGTTAGACGCTTACGTGCATAAAGCTGCTTCGAGCTCTCTTCGTCTTCAATCATCATCAAAGAGACTTGTGGGTTCGCTTTTAAGTTACGAGCATGACGAGCAACGTCAGAAATTAGAACAAAGTAACCTTCTTGGTTCTGTACGAAAGGCGCGTAACTTACGTTCGGGCGACCGTCTTGATCAACTGTTGCAAGTTGAAGAGTACGGCGCTCTTGGCGAAACTCTTTGATTTCTGGACCTAGCCGACCTTGTAGGCGTTCTTGTTTTACTTGTTGTTCCATCGATAATTCCTTTCTTCACTTTCTCTTATTTATTATTTTTACCCGAGGTTGAGCGTTCATTAGTAAACTAAGTGGACCTCGAGCATTCATATTTTCTTTAAGCTAGCTGGCAATCTTATTTAAGCTTGATGTTGACTGTACTTAAGCTCGTTCTTTTAGTGCTTTGAAGCGTTCAACTTGGTCGACAATCAGCTCTCGCTTTTCATTGCGACCTAGGTAAATCTTAAAAATGTTTTCGCCTGTTTCACTGAAGAAACCGAAGTAATGACTTTCACGCCCCATGAACGCCTTGCTCACCAAACCAATATGTTTGATGTTATCCAGTTTTAAGTGGCCATGCAGCTCGCCTTCTTTACCCATCAGATTGTAGTAACCACGCGCTACTTTGCCTTTAGGGAACGGCGCCTTTACTTCGAAGATTGAGCCAAATGAATGCATAATTGTGGTCACTGGGCCCCAACCAACCAAACCTTCTAGAATATCTTGAGCACGGCTGCCATCTAACATCACCGCCATGTCTCCAGGAAAAGCAGCGACAACTTCAACCTCTGAAACACCTAGCTTCTCAGCAATCGCAGTAGGAAGCAGTTTTGGTTCTTCTTCTAGAATGCGTGCGACACGTTGTTCTAAAGTTTCTGTCATTGCTAATGTTGTATCTGTCATTGAATAGATTTCCGTATAAACAAGTAAGTTATGAATTAAAAATTCGAGACTAAGCGTGCTTCAAACTTGCATGCGGGTGAGCACCCAAGCCAGAGGCAGTTGGTGCTGGGTGCAAGGTCTGATATTCAGTGTTAAGCACTTGAATCACACTCTGTGCAAGGCTTACCGCCCAGAAACTGCCAGCTATAGTCAGGCTCAGGTAATCTTCCGAAAGATCAACTAGGCCATTCTTTTCCCAATGTGAAAACAGAGGCTTCAGGTAGTCAAACGTGTCTTGCCCCATAAAACTCGGCAACGTACTTCTTCTTACAACACCAGAATCAAAACCGGCTTTCAATGAAGAGAAGGTTGGCTCTAGTGAGCTTTGCTTGGTCATCATGGCTATTGGCAATTGACCTTGCTTTATAGACTCCATGTAGCTGTCTAAAGTTCGATGTTGCATCACACCATGACCACCGATGTTACCACCAGCGCCACAACCAATGGGTAGAACTTCGGCATAAGTTTTCGCTAAGCTGTTGTAAATACTGCGTTCGCGGTTATCACGAGTCCAGTGATTCACGCTCAGTTGCTTAACCTTGTGCTTTGCCATGAACTCAACACCCGCCAAGTACATACTCGCCTTATCTGGCGTATTAGCCGGTGGTGGGATTTTTCCTTTCTCAACAAGATTAAGCATAGGCGCGTTGCCCGAAACAATCAGTTGGTAGAGGTCAATACCGTGTGCGCCAGTCGACATGTAGTCTTCTAAATCTTGTTGAAATACTTCCATAGACTGGTGTGGCAACCCGTATAGCAAATCAAGAACGATAGGCGCTTGTTCAGTGCGACTCAGTGAACTGATACGTTCCAACACAACTTCTCGGTCATCCAAGCGCTTAGCACTACGTCGAACTTGAGTATTGAAACTTTGAATACCGAATGAGAAACGATTGAAGCCACCTTCCAGCGAACGATCAAACATCTCGTCGCCAAATCGATTAATACGCCCTTCTAAGGTCATTTCCACATCGTTCGCTAATGGGAAGTATTGACGAATAGCCTTACCTAACAGCTCAACTTGTAGAGGAGATAAATCGGTGGGTGTTCCACCACCAATATAGACGGCGTGAAATAGTCCAGACTGAGCCCAAGAGGTTTTAGCTTTTTGCTTTAGCTCAACCATCAGTGCATCAAAATACTCATCCACTAATTTACGGCTTGCGGCATTTTGGAAGAAATTGCAGAACGTACAGCGCACGCGACAAAAAGGAATATGGATATACAAACAACGTTTATCCTGTTTCTTTCCTTCACTCAGCATCAATTCATCAAAGATTTCCAATTTCTTGCTCGGGTCGACCGGGATTGAGCTTCCCCCAGCATGTGCAGATTGCTTTTTGGCAAATGCAAAACGAAGTGGGTCTGGGCTAGAAACGCCCAGAATTGATTCGTCAAACTTATACATATCAACGCTCATATAATCCCTCTAAACACTTATATAGCAAAGCCTGGAAGACTGTTTACTAAAACTGAGAGAATCATAAATAGACGCAAATGATAATGCAATTGATAATTGATCTTATTTAGATTCTGAGCAATAATCCGATACATATTTTAGATTTGGTGAAGGATTGAATGTGAACGTACCTAGATATGTTATTGCAGGCGGTGCATCGTTAGTGATTCATGCGGCGATGTTATTTGTCGCTCAAGAATCCAAAGTCTTTGCAATGCCAGCAGGTAGCCAATCGAACACGGTATCGATCAACTTCACTCCAAAGAGCGTTCCCTCACAAGCTCAGAAAAAAACCGTTACAGAACCAGTTGAGCCTGAGCCAATCAAGGAAACGCTCTCACACCCAGAACCTAAACCTGTCGAACCGAAAGCAGTAGAGCCAAAGCAAGCTAAACCTGCACCAAAGAAAAAAGCGATCACCAATAAACCTCAGCCCAAGAAAGTAGAGAAAAAGGTTGTGGAGAAGACAGCCGAGAAAAAGCCGATTCAAAAAAAACCGGTGACTCAACCAGAAAAGCTGGCCGACAAAAAAGTCGATAAAAATATGGACGAGTCCGCCAACCAACCTCGACAAGTTAATCAAGGCGTATCTAACCAAGAGCCGGTGTTAATCACTAGGCCCTCTTTTTCAGCTCGTCCAACGCCACCAAGCTACCCACGCCAAGCAAGGCGCCGAGGCGTTGAAGGTGTCGCAACTTATGAGATCTGGTTAGATGCTGAAGGAAAACAAATTAAACAGGCATTAGTCAACTCATCAGGCGCACTAATGCTCGACAACGCTGCCTTGAAAGCCATTAAGAAATGGAAGTTCTCACCTCATACTGTAAATGGTCGAGCAATTGCTCACCGTGTGCAAATACCTGTTCGTTTTAAGTTGGATTAACCATGCAACAAATCAGTTACTTACAAGATCAACTTGGCCTAATGACATGGCCTCTTCTTATCTGTTCAGCATTAACAGCAATGATCATCGCAGAGCGTATCTTCCAAGTCATGCTAAGCATTGGGGTTGGCAAACGCGCTATTCGTCATGAGCTCAATCAGATTTCACCAACCAATAGCAAAGAAATCGAAGCATTAGCACAATCTATTTCTGGTAAACGACCTCTGCTGTACAAGGGCGTGTCGATGCTGCTTGCTCACCACTCTTTCTCAAAAGGTTTACGTGAAGATGCAGCAGGAATTTGGCTACAAGAGAAACGCCACCAGCTTCATGCAGGTTTAAGACTGCTTGGCTTGATCGGCGTCATCAGCCCGCTAATTGGCCTGCTTGGCACAGTACTTGGGCTTATTGAGATGTTTAAAGGCGTTGCCGCTACAACAGGCAGCATCACGCCTAATGATTTGGCAGACGGTCTTGGATTAGCAATGAGAACCACTGCTGCGGGTTTGATGATTGCGCTTCCTGCGATTTCAGGAGCTCAACTACTCGGGTTATGGGCCGATCGAGTGCTAGCTCAGTTAGAACACACTCTGAATTATGTGAATGTTTGGCTAGAAGGCATGTCAATTCAAACCAGTCAGTCTGGCGACACTCAAGGGACTCCTGTCAGCAAAGCCTCTATCGGTGATGTGAGCCAAGCATGATTAAAACGCCCCACTCATCTCAAACACAGAGCTTAGTTCCGGATTTAACACCCTTACTGGACATTATATTTATCGTGATGGTTTTCCTTCTACTGACAGCATCAGTGAAGTTGGAGTCATTAGAGGTGGAGCTTCCGAGTTCTGATATTAAAAACGTTTCTGAAGTTCATAAAGATTCGATTAGCGTCAATATCTTAGATCACGAACCTTACTGGGCGATCAACGGCCAAGAGTACATCGACTGGGAAAACTTCAAGATCGCACTGTTAGAAGAAACAGGCACATCGGATAAGAAACCGATCATCATTGGCGCCGATAAAGCAGCTAACGTTGAGAACTTAGTGAAGTTGTTGTCGTTCTTACAAGAAAACGGTATTCCAGCAACCCAATTACTCACGGAGGAAGGCTAGAACGACTCTTAAATTTTCATGAGACCTAGCACCTTTTATGAGATTGGATTCTTTATTGATAAGACCAAATAACCAAAGCCAGCTCTCTATCGATTCAAACTCAACATGCGGACAGGCTGATCACAAGCCATCTTCGCGATTACTCTCCATCAAAAGAAAGTACAAATAAATTATTATGAAAGACTTAAAAGTGCTCAATAAATTAAAGAACAACAAACATTTACTCGCAATCGCCGCGATGGGGTTGGTACTTGCAGCACCTATCGCCAATGCTGACGACGCAAAACAACTTAGAATCATCAGTGCTGGCAGCGCCGTTACCGAATTAGTTCTTGCTCTGGGTGCTGAAGAGCAGTTGATTGCAATTGATGTGACCAGTCACTTACCTCAATCAAAAAAGCTGCCAAAGATTGGTTATCACAGAAACCTTTCTGCAGAAGGATTGATTGCCTTATCGCCAACGACGCTCATCGGCTCAGATGAGATGGGGCCAGACAACGCCATTTCTCAATTAAAATCTGTGGGTATCGATGTCGAGATCGTTAACACCGAAGCAAACGTTGAAGGGCTACTAAAGCGTATCGACCAAATTGCAAAGATTACCCATACCGAAGCTCACTCACAGCAAGTGAAAGCCGAAGTGAATCAAAAAATTGCGGCACTGAAAGCTAACCAAGTACCCAACAACGAAGCGAAGAAAGTTCTGTTCCTATTACTGCATGAAGGCCGTCCTGCAAATGTTGCTGGCGGTGAAACATCACCCAACGCGATCATTGAATTGGCTGGTGGTGTTAACCCTGCGGCTAAAAGCCTGACCTCTTACAAACCACTGTCGATGGAATCACTCGTTGAAATGCAGCCTGATGTCATCTTAGTGAGCGGCCGTAGCTACCAGAAAATAGGCGGCGCTGATGCCATTCTTAAATCGTTACCTATGCTAGCGGCAACGCCAGCAGGCATGAACAAGCAAATCATTACCGTAAAGGGCAGCGCTCTAGTTGGAGGGCTTGGTCTTGAAAGCCTCTCTGAAGCGAAGCGAATAAACGCACTTATCTATCCGCTATAACTTATCTACCCGCTATAACTCACTACCCTATTTTTACTGTTACTTGCTCAATCCTCACTACCGCGTCGCTTTCGTAAAGTTGGCTACGAGGATTGAAGCTAGTGATAGACATTGAGGCTCTTTATGTTGTTACGATCCGTCCCACTAAAAACATCGATGTTAGGCTTTGGCGCCATCCTAGTCTTAAC
This sequence comes from Vibrio sp. 10N.286.49.C3, assembly GCF_041469545.1. Lineage (NCBI taxonomy): Bacteria > Pseudomonadati > Pseudomonadota > Gammaproteobacteria > Vibrionales > Vibrionaceae > Vibrio > Vibrio sp. 10N.286.49.C3. Next base: position 219,578 of record NZ_JBFRKT010000008.1, on the reverse strand, counting down.
CGCGCTGTACTCGGTCACCGTTGGGCCTATGGACATAAGCTTAGCTGACAGCGCAGCCAGCCTATTCCGACCCAGCAATGACTTAGCTCCCCACATCAATTTGGTGATTCAAGAGATCCGCTTACCGAGAACCATCTTATGTATGCTAATCGGCGCGATTCTCGCATTATGTGGTGCCGTCATGCAGGGACTGTTTCGAAACCCGCTTGCAGAACCTGGGATCATCGGCGTCTCTGCCGGAGCTGCATTAGGCGCGGCGTTGGCTATTGTTCTTTTCTCTGAACTTTCACTGCAATACCCTGCTTTTATGAACTTTGCGGCCGTGCCAGTATTTGCCTTTTTAGGTGGCGCTTTAACCACCCTGCTAGTTTATAAGCTAGGTACGGGAAAATTCGGTACCTCGGTGACCATCATGTTATTAGCGGGTGTTGCGATCAGTGCATTGTCAGGCGCAGGTATTGGCTTCTTAAACTTCATTGCTGATGACCAAATGCTGCGTGATCTTTCATTGTGGTCGATGGGGTCTTTGGCGGGCGCTAAGTGGTCCGGCATTTTACTTGCTGCTGTCACACTCGTTGGATTGTTTGTTGTTTTCTACCGCCAAGCGATGTCATTGAATGCTCTATTACTGGGCGAATCAGAAGCGCAACACCTTGGCATCCCAGTACAGAAACTCAAGCGAAAGCTGATTCTACTGACGGCTGCGGGCGTTGGTATCACGGTTAGCTTGTCTGGCATGATTGGCTTCATCGGACTGGTTATTCCTCATTTAGGTCGTATGTTGGCTGGCCCTGACCACCGAATTTTGTTGCCACTATCAGCAGTGTTAGGCGCGTTACTATTAACAGCTGCAGACATGGCCTCACGCGTGGCACTGGCTCCAGCTGAATTGCCAGTTGGTATTGTCACTGCAATCATCGGCGCTCCATTTTTCTTGTATCTACTATTTCAACAGAAAGGGAGAATCCTTTAATGTTTCCTGCAGCGTTAAAAGCAACCGACATCGAAGTGAAGTTCGGCAACAAAGTGATTTTAGATGGCGTTTCTATTGAGATTGAAGCAGGAAAGGTAACCACACTACTTGGACCAAACGGCGCAGGAAAAAGTACGCTGCTCAAAGCTTTATGTCAGGAGATATCGAGCACTGGTGATATTCAGTATTTTGGACACACCAAAGACAAGTGGTCTTCTCAAAAGTTGGCTAAGCACTTGGCGATGCTTCCTCAACATAGTACGTTGACCTTCCCTTTTCTGGCACACGAAGTTGTCGAGCTTGGTGGTATCCCGTTGCAAGAGTCCAACAAGAAGCTCACTAGCATAGCTAGCCAGAAAATGGATATTGCCGATGTGTCTCACCTAAGTAAAAGACTCTACCCTTCTCTATCTGGCGGTGAAAAACAGCGTGTTCACTTGGCTCGAGTGCTAACCCAACTTCACTATTCTGGTGACCAATGTATCTTGATGCTTGATGAACCCACATCAGCACTGGATCTTGCCCATCAGCACAACACATTAAAAATCGCGAGAGAGCTAGCCGACAACCACAATGCCGCGGTTATCGTAGTTTTGCATGATCTCAACTTAGCCGCGCAGTATTCCGATCGATTGGTGGTATTGAAAGATGGCAATTTGGTGTGTGATGGCAAGCCTTGGGATGCGCTGAAACCTTCGATGATAGAAGATGTGTATGGTTACAAAAGTATTGTCGAAAAGCACCCAACCATGAGCTTCCCTCAGGTTCACCCCGCACAATAAGTCCGATTAAGAACAGGTTTGTTTTGAGTATTCGCTTTCTCTAACAACCACACCATTCAACGCCTCGATTTCTTCGAGGCTTTTTATTGTCTCACAGTCCCTCTCTCGCCTTAAAATCAATTTTGTTAGTTACCATGGCAATACCCCTTAAAACGGCTCACCTTGAACGTTTGAGGCTCTAGAAATAAACACCATCAGTTAATGTTAGTAAGCTTTTAGTTACTCAGTAAAATGCAGGCGAAACCCTAATCATCTAAAAAGAAATAACCTTACTCAGCACAAAGACAAGATAACGACAACGGCGTGAGAGCTAGAGAAAAAAGAAAGAAAAGTGAAACTACAGGTACAAAAAAAGCCCCCTCAGGAGCTTCTTTCATTGCGTGTTGATTATTGGCTCATATGAATCAATGATTTACCAATCAACCACTCTAATTCTTTACCACTAGCATCACCAAACTGAGTTTCAGTTAGCTTGTACAAGCGGTCGATACCGTTTGCCGCGAACTCATGTGCATTCTCAGCAGTAACGATATGATGGAAAAGTAAACGTAAGATCGCTAGGAACTCAGCATCTTCAAGTGCCGCAACCCAGCTAGCCGAAAATGCATCAAGGCCATTTTCAAAGTCAATGTGTTCCATGAACATCTTGAAAATACGACCGTCTAGAGCAGCAGTAAAATCCGTTTTCTTTGGAAAGTGATGACTTATACCTGTACGAGAAACGCCTGTTTGTTGACTCAACGTCGTGTATGACATTTTGTCGTAACCCAATCTCAATAACTGGTCTACAACGGCATCCATGATCTTCTGGATCGTGATTTCTGTATCTTCTTTACTACGCTTTGGCATATTCAGGTTCTTCTCTTTGTAAATCCATCTAACTCAACCGAATGAAGTCAGAATGAAAATCGTTATCAGCATTATGTGAGCAAGGTATTTTTTCGCAAGTATTTCCATTAAATACCCACAAATACTTTGTACGAACAATTTTACAGTGTTGCCTCTTTGGGCACTTTGTTTAATTATTCTTCGAAAATCACCTTACAATCCTAAGTCGATAAGTTTAAATAACTACTTAGAATATGAAATACCCAACGAAAAATTCATTGTATAAATAACTGTCAAGCGATAGATACTCTTATAAAATCAATCCTGGCGCAACTAAGTGAATGATATTCTGACAAATAAATAACGTACCTCTTCAGGAAAACGTGATATTAATCACATACATATTTATCGTCGCGAATATACATATTCATTAAATATCCTATCAAACAGCATAGCATACTAGTAAAATTTAGTTCAAAGATTTTGATTTTTGTAGATACAGTTCAAATTGCTCGCTAGAATAACCGCAGACTTTGTAAGAGGATTATTTATGAGCCAAGATATTGGTAACAATGATGTATGTGAGGCTTGCGGCTGCGCAGGTGAAATCGGGTTTATCATTAAAGAAGGCGACGATGTTGCCGAAGTAACGGTTTACGGTAACTCTAAAGCACTCATTGAAACTGAGTTTGCTAAGTACGTTGAGCTTGCTAAACAAGTGTCTAGCAACGTTGAGTTTGAAGCATCAGAACTGACAGAAGAAAGCACAGAATTAAATGCTCGCTTTAAGTTTGAAGTCAGCGCTGAGAAGATTATTTTCGAACTTAAGACTCGCTCTCTAGCACGTTAATATAAGCACCAACACTCATACCAATGAAAGACGAGTTTATTTCTCGTCTTTTTTTATAATCTCAATCCAGCCTAGAGCACCATTGGTCTCAAAATCATTTTCGGCAGCACATCGAATCAACACTCCTGAAACTTCAACGACCGCACCTAGGCTATAGGCCTTATCATCATAATAACAAACTCGTTGCTGTGAACCACTCTGAGTGACGACGACTGCAGCCTTAGCGGGCGTTGATATTATTTTATTAGCATTCGCTGATGCTGAACAAAATACAGAAGTTACAATCACAAAGCCTTTTAGAATTTGACGCTTTATTTCAATCACAGATTCGCCTTTCATTGTGTTCTATTCTTTTTTACCGACTAACAAATGAGTAAAACACTATGCGAGAATAATTTTTTCATTATAGTGTTAACGTCTATCGTAATAAGAAGCTTGTTATGCTCCGAATAATCGTACTTATTATTGGTTCTTTAACCATAACAAATGTGACTGCAGAACCACTCGATCAGTATCAAATATTGAACCATCTGGATAATTACGGAAACTTATATTTACGAAATAAGCCCTATACATCACTACCGACAGGATTGGTCGTCGATGGCAATTTAAATATAGAAAACACCGCAATCACTCGCCTTCCCAAAGGGTTGGAAGTTAACGGAAGCCTTAAAGGCGGTAACAGCCTACTAGCCCGAGTTCCATCGGGCGTAAAAATAAAAGGCTACGCCGACTTGATAGGAAGTAAGATTACCCGTTGGCCAAGAGGTGTGAGAGTGGGTGGATTCATCAACCTCACTGATACCCCCCTAATACGGCTTCCCAACGGCTTTAGAGTGAAAGGAGACCTAAGCGTGATCCGTACTCCTTTAACCGAGCTGCCAAACGGGATAGTGGTTGATGGCGATTTATATATTGGCGGATCTGCAATTACAGAATTTCCCGATACCATGACGGTCAAAGGCAATATCTACCTAGGTGGTAACACGATTACCACGTGGCCGACCCAATTAGATCTTGGTGGTGCTGTTGCTCGCTAACCTGCCGTTCGATTGATTGATTGATTGATTGATTGATTGATTGACGGTAATAGCAGTACTTAGAAAAAGACACCTATACCGCTATAAAAAAAGGAGCCTTAGGCTCCTTTTTCAATTCAATCAACGAACTTGTTTGCTAACGCTCATTAACCAATATTCTTCACTGGATTCGCATAGCTATCGATCAAGTACTGACGAGCACCTTGTGGCAAACTCGATAGTTTATCTTCAAACTCTTGCTTCACCGCAGCTGTAATCGACTCGTCTTCTTTTTCTGCAGCCAGTAAGTTCACAGGAAATAGTTTGTAGTTATCATGAATCTGGCGGTCAATCTCTTGAGCAAGTGCTTCAGGCGTATCGAAATCTTGGTCAATAACCTGACCAAAACCAACATGAACACGCCCTTTATTACCGATGATGCCTTGAATGATACTTTCGATATCTTCAAACTCACCCTTTTCGTAACTGCCGTTTACGTCTTTTTCAAAAAGCTCTATTGCTTTCGCGGTGTCACATGGATCGTTTTCGTATGAAATAGCCACAGGAACGATCTTCAATGATTTCACGTACTCAGGAAATACGATTTTTTGCTTACGCCCTTCAACATGGAACATCTTCAGAATTGCTGGCTCTGTGAAGTCATTGCCGTCTTTTGCACGACCTTCTTTCTGAGCGATCCAAATAGAGTTACCTGTTTCTAGAGAGTGCTTAATGTACGAAGACAACTGCCCTAGCGCTTTCATCATTTCACGTGGCCCTTTTAGAGAACGCTTTACGATGAAGCTTTTGTTCAGACGCATCAATTCAGTCGCACATGGCTTCTTTAGTAGGTTATCACCAATGGCAATACGGCAAGTTTGATGATTTTTCAGATGCAAAGCGTAATTAACTAACGCTGGATCCATAGCAATGTCACGATGGTTTGATACAAACAGGTACGCTTGGTTCGCATCCAGTGACTCTAAACCCGTGTATGTCACCCCTTTAGTGGTTTTAGCGAGCGTATCGCGTAAATACTTTTTCACTTCAATCTGAATGGATTCAACGCTAGTCAGCTTGCTCCATTTCATTTTTAAGTACACACGCAAAATCGGGCTCATTAATGCTTTGAACCAAGACGCATGGTTTGAAAAACGGTAGTGCAAGATTGCACTGATAAATTCTTCATCATTAATAAGACGGTTTAGTGCCGCAGGAATTTCATCATCGCCGTAAGGACGAATATCAACATATGGATCGGTTGGAGAGGTCATTTTTTCATTCATATAATAAAAAGCTGGCTCATTCTACGCGTTGTTTTGACTTATCGCAGCTACAGAGCCCATACTTTTGACAAGGTCAGACCAGAAACATCGAAAATGCCCTGTTATTATTGGCATTCTTTAAGATTAACGGTAATCTTGACGCCCCAAGACTAAGGTACTATCTATGAACTTCGCTATTGAATATACATCGGCTTACTTTTCACACCTGGTGATTACACCACGCAAAAAAGTACTTAAGCATAGCCTTGTATCGGTTCAAAGTGGTTTGGGTTTGATTAAGCTGGGCAAACAAGAGTATGCCGTCGAGCCAGGTCAGAGCGTCTGGGTTCCATATGACTGCCTAACATCACTGACCTACTTTCCAAACACACAGATTAATCGTGTCGACTTTTCTGTGCGCTTGACGGATTCATTCCCAAGACAAGCGGGATACGTCACGCAAACGAACCTCTCTTCTGCGTTACTAGAAAAGCTAGAAGTTACTAAGTCTCGTAGTGTAAAAACGAATAATACTGAGCAAGCGTTTAAAGATATGCTTACTGTATTGAAGCAAGAGGTGTTGGCGTTTAAGCCACTGCTTTGTGAAAGTGCTCTGTCTCAGCGATTCAATCAATGGAATGTTGATGACTCAAACTTACCGCAAGAGCACACATTGGTGATGGTAATGCGCGAGGCGAAGAAGCGCATGCAATCAGGTCAGAAACGTACTCTTGTAATTGATGATCTGTTCTCAGGCAAAGAAGAAGAGTTCGAACAACTGTGCATGCTCGTGTTTGGTGAAGATTTATAACCTGGCGATAGCTGATATTGAAAGCAACAGACTAGATACTAAAAAGCCGCAAAAACTGAGTTTTTGCGGCTTTTTTAATTCTTAGCACTTAGACAGAAAAGAATGAACTACCTGTCTAGAATGGCAGCTCAACCTGCATCATTAAGTCTGCATCACTAGAGTCATGCCAACGGTAATCAAAACGCATACGCGGCTGCCCTTCAACTTTATCACCAAAACCGATGCTCAGCTGAAGACCATGGTTCATCAACCACTCTTCTGTCGACATATTATACTGTTCATCTTCCAGCTCTTCTGGAAACCACATACCGAGACCAACATAGTTAGACTCAAGGCTCTGAGTTAACAAAGGCGCATCTTTGCTTTGAATAACCCAATCAGACCAATAGTCTGGCTTTGATTCAGATTCAGGTTCAGGTTCACCTTCATTTAACCCACTGAGCTCAATCATACGTTGACCGAAAGATTCAAGGCTAGTAGAGAAATCCAAGCAGCTATTTTCGTCATCAGAAGTCAGCATTACCGAATCTAGGCTAAAAAAATCACACTCAGCATATGCAGGTAAACTGCATGCTGCAATGATCATCGTCGCTGGTATCGCGCGCTTTAGCATAGTCATCAGACCTCTTAAGTGAGTGAATCTACATTATTGTATACAGTCCATTATCTTGCAATATCTTTGTAACTGACTTTGTACTCAGTTTTGCAACATCGCTTCCACTTATCAGCGCATTGCGGATATCAGTACTACGAATTTTCACTTTTTCAGGGCAAGCCATTACAGACCACTGCTCAGTAATCTCATCTGATTTATAAAAAGATGAGAACTTAAAGAAGTTGTCAGGACCTATAACGAACGTGAGTTCCGCATCACGATATAACTTCTGAAGTGCGCTGAGCACCGCATAAGTCGTTACGCTTTCACCTGGAGTAAATAGGCTCTTTTCGACCAAAGAAAGCTCCACTTGATCCAATGAAAGATCGCTAATAAATGCGTTAACTAACTGACATCTCGTATCAAAGTCTAGCATCTCTTTTCCCCAAGCATGGGCAATACTTGGAACGAGCAGGATTTTGTCAAAGTGAGTCAATGAATCAATCACACTTTTATGCCCTAAACTCGGTGGATTAAACGCACTACCGAAAATGGCTATTTTTTCCATTACTTATTACTGCCTTCTCTTTCTAAGCTTGTGCAAAGAGGTTTTTAAATCGGATGATTTAGGTATGATAACACTAGATTTTTAATTTGCTTGCAGGAAAGGAATACGAATGGAACAGTTAATTCGTGACGAAATGCGCGTACTACCTTCAATTGACCCTCACTTCGAAGTGACTCGTCGTGTGGAGTTTATCAAAACGAAACTTCAACAGTCAGGATGCAAATCACTGATCCTTGGTATCAGTGGTGGTGTCGACTCAACAACCTGTGGCCGCTTGGCACAGATGGCCGTTGATAGCCTAAATGAAAGCGCTGGTAGCGACGAGTACCAATTCATCGCGGTTCGTCTACCTTACGGTGAACAAAAAGATGAAGACGAAGCACAGCTTGCTCTCTCTTTCATTCAGCCTTCTCAATCTGTTTCTGTCAACATTAAAGCGGGTGTTGACGGGCTTCACGCAGCCTCTCACGTTGCTCTTGAAGGCACAGGTCTACTACCAACAGATTCAGCAAAAATCGACTTTGTGAAAGGCAACGTGAAAGCTCGTGCTCGCATGATCGCACAATACGAAATTGCTGGTTACGTTGGCGGTCTGGTGATTGGTACTGACCACTCAGCGGAAAACATCACTGGTTTCTACACTAAGCACGGTGACGGCGCATGTGATTTAGCACCACTATTTGGTTTGAACAAACGCCAAGTTCGAGAGCTTGCAGCAACGTTGGGCGCTCCAGAGCAACTTGTTAAGAAAGTACCCACTGCTGATCTAGAAGAGCTTGATCCACAGAAAGCCGATGAAGCAGCATTGAACCTTTCTTACGATCAAATCGATGATTTCCTTGAAGGTAAAACAGTACCTCAAGACGTATCCGATCGCTTAGTTGGCATCTACAAAGCAACACAGCACAAGCGTCAACCAATCCCAACGATCTACGATTAATCTTTGAATTAGCTCAGAATCAAAAAGGCCGGAAGCTCATTTACGAACTTCCGGCCTTTTCTATTTAGTGTTCTTTAATGCGTTTTTCGTAATGATCTAACGAGTCGTTAATCTACAACTTCGATATCGGTTTGAGGCACGCTACAACACGCCAAGATCTGCCCCATATTACGTTCATGATCTTGCAATGCAGGGACATCCGGTTGATGAACTTGTCCGGACTCAAGCGTCACTTTACAAGCACCGCAGAAACCCGCACGACAACTTGAAGCAATAGACACCCCCGCCGACTCCGCTTGCTCTAGCAAGGTTGATTGATTATTACCTTCGAACAGGTAGCCGTTCACACTTAACTGTAGCTGCTTCACCGTCTCTTCTGTTGACTGAGCGACACCAAACGCTTCTTGATGGTAATGCTGAGGGTTGAGCCCCATTTGAATCAGCAGTTTCTTAGCATTATCCATAAAGCCGTCAGGGCCACACACGAACGCTTGGCGCTTGTGTAACTCTTCAACTTTAGCGACATGCGACACGCTCAAACGGCCAGACAGACCATCCCACTCTTTGGTTGGTTGGCTTAATGAATAAATCACACGAAGACCCGCGTGCTCACTGGCGATCTTATCAATCTCAGCTTGGTAAGGGATGTCTTCTTCACTGCTACACTGATGGTAGAAAACCACATCACCAATCTGGCCATGATCGGCCAAATAACGAAGCATCGACAACATTGGCGTAATGCCGCTGCCTGCAGACAAAAGCAGTAACGGGTGAGTTGGATTCGCTTCTAAGTAGAACGCACCATCTGGATTTTGAGCAACCAAAGTATCACCTACTTGGAAGTGATCATTTAACCAGTTAGAGATTTGACCATCGTCCACTCGCTTCACTGAAATCGCTAAACGACCCGCTCGTGAAGGACTAGAAGATAACGTGTAACGACGAGAAACCTTCTCGCCATCAATCACCATCTCAATCGGAAGATGTTGCCCTGGCTGATAACTTGGCAATGAATGGTTTTCTTTGGCAGGCTCTAACCAAAAGGTCGTAAAGTCACGAGCGATCTCTTCACGCTCAACACACGTTAAATGTAACGACTCAACCCAAGTGTCTTCGTAGTGTTCTTTCTCTTTGGTTTCGAGTACTTCAACCACATCACCCGCTTTAACCAAACCTTCATTTTTAGCCACAAGATTCTGACCAAAGAAAACGCCACCACGCTCGTTAGCTCTGAATGTAGAGAAGGTATTAAGAGGCTCTTTTGTTGATCTAAATTCGCCACGCTCAACATCAACTGTCGTTAGGATACAACGCTCGCAAGGCTTCACCGCTTCGAACTCAACCTCACCGATACGGATACGCTTCCAACCATCTTCAGCAAAAGCTTCTGTATTCGAAACAACAAAGTTGGTCCGGAACTGATCCATAGAGTGAACTTCAGGGCTGCGGCGATTAAGCTCATCTAGAGAGGCTTGGCTGATCACTAACATTGGATAGCCGTCAGCGAAACTGACATTATGGCCAAGCTTTTCACGCACTCGATTCGATTGCTCACCAGAAAACAGCAACTCAACACGAACTCCGAGCACATCACTGAACCAATCATCGGCTTCATCATTGGTGGTGTAAGCCGTAAAATTGTCTTTCCAAACCGTTGCTGGTGCTTCTTGCATCTTGAAATTTGCATACTTTAGACGCAGCGGCTCTTTACCTTCATAAGTAAAGATCAAACCGTCTGGTTGCAGGCTTGAAGATACCTTGACCATTTTCGGATACTTACGCGCTGTCACCATTGAGCCATCAGCCAGTGCCAACATAAAACGTCTGTCGAAAGTAAGACCCTGTTTTTCGACCCAAGCAGAAGAGAGTGCGATCCCGCCCACTGATTTAACCGGAAACAAATTGATTTGAGATAAAGAGGGAGCTTGATCTAAAGGTGACTGCGACATAACGATTCCAATGTTTTGTTGTTTGTCCCAATGCTAACAAATGGTTATAAATAGATAAACTGGCAGGCATTAAACACTTGATACTAAGCTAATATCTTGAGATGTTTAAATCACTGCCTTGTATACATTAAGACAGCAATGCATTAACACTCTCTATACGTTCTATAATATGAACACGGTTATCGCATTGAACTTTCATTGAATAAAAAGGATTTATCATGAACAAACTCGTCATTATCATTTTATGTGTATTGCTTCCGCCCGTTGGTGTGTTCTTCGCTCGCGGTGCAGGTAAAGATTTGCTGATTAACATCGTCCTGACCTTCTTCTTCTGGGTTCCAGGAATGATCCATGGTCTGTGGGTAGCCACCCGCTAACCCTTATTAACAAATAGATACCGAATAAAATATCCATAAAAACAAGCTCCTAACCCTGAAGAGTTAAAAATAGGATGAAATGAAAGTGCTTTTCCACTATCATCCTGTCGCCTAAACGTAAGCGATTGCTTTCACAGATTTCGCTGAGTTTAGGCTCCAACTACATAACACTTCAAATGGTGGGAGCCTTCAATGACACAACTTACGATTACTCGTCCTGACGACTGGCACGTTCATCTACGCGATGGCGAAGTATTAAAAGATACAGTCCGCGATATCAGCCGCTACAATGGTCGAGCGTTAATCATGCCAAACACCATCCCACCGGTAACCGATACCGAAATGGCTCTTGCTTACCGTGAACGCATCATGGCAGAGCAGCCAAGTGAACAGTTCCAGCCTCTAATGGCACTTTACCTAACAGACAACACAACACCTGATGAAATTCGCAAAGCGAAAGAATCTGGCGCTGTTGTAGCGGCGAAGCTATACCCTGCTGGCGCAACGACAAACTCGGATTCAGGTGTAACTTCAGCTCAAAAGATCTACCACGTACTAGAAGCGATGCAAGAAGTGGGTATGTTGCTGCTGGTACACGGTGAAGTAACGGCTCACGATGTTGATATCTTTGACCGTGAAAAAGAGTTCCTAGACACGGTTCTAGCACCGATTGTTAACGACTTCCCTAACCTGAAGATCGTTCTAGAGCACATCACGACTGCAGATGCAGCGACTTTCGTTAAGAACGCTAACGAGAACGTAGCGGCAACCATCACAGCTCACCACTTGCTTTACAACCGTAACCACATGCTGGTTGGCGGCATTAAGCCACATTTCTACTGCCTACCTATCCTTAAGCGCAACACACACCAGTTAGCACTTATCGAAGCGGCAACAAGCGGTAGCAAGAAGTTCTTCTTGGGTACCGATTCTGCGCCACACGCGAAAGGCGCTAAAGAGTCAGCATGTGGTTGTGCAGGTTCTTACACAGCACACGCTGCGGTTGAACTGTACGCTGAAGTATTCGATTTAGAAGGCAAGATTGAGAACTTGGAAGCGTTTGCAAGCCACAATGGTCCGGATTTCTACGGCATGCCACGTAATGCAGACACCATCACGCTCGTTAAAGAAGAGTGGAATGTTGCTGAAACCATGCCTTTCGGTTCAGACATCGTTGTGCCAATCCGTGGCGGCGAGACGATTGCTTGGGCTGTAAAATAGTAGTCCGATGTTGTAAAGCTTAAGCGCTCATTACAACTTATAAAACACTAAGCCCTTCACATAAGTGAAGGGCTTTTTTATTATCTCTTAATACCCTTGATTCTAGGCAATTAGCACCTAACCTTACCTTATAACCACCCAAAAAGTACGGTTAAAAATCAGCGGTAAAATATGACTCTAGACTTAGATATTCGAACTTTGTGTTTAATTATGGTGTTTTTGTCTGGTACGTACTGTATCGGTCTAGTAATCAAACAACAAAGCCAAGCTCGTATTCTGGGAATGCGCAGTTTTTTCTGTGCCATATTTTTATTAATGGTAGGGTTTTCATTACTGAGTTTTGGCTCCCACATTTCACCTTGGCTCTCAAAAATAACATCAAATATGGCAATAGCCGGCGGATTCGCTTCAATGGTGTTTAGCCTGACTCAATTAAGACAATCGCCCTCGCTCTATAGCGTTTGCGTTTTCTTGGGATTACCAGTCGTCATCGTTACCTTGATTTACTTCACCCTCTACGATGCATCAACCAATGCGAGAGTGATAACGATGAGTTTTTATATCACGTTATGTACTGTGGCCAGTGTATTGGTCATAAAAACAGGCACTGTCGCTGATGTCAAAGCAGCGCTTGTACTATTGATGAGTGTATTCAGTGCTCACTCTATTTTCATGCTAGTTAGGATCTGGATAACCCTTAAGGAACCTAATATTGACGACTTTTTACAAGCAAGTAGCATCCATCAACTTGCGTTCATCATGACTGCTATTTTGCTTAGCACGATCGGCTTCACTTACAACTGGCTTCTAAACGCCAGATTGATGCAATCACTTTATAGCTCATCAATGAAAGACAGCTTAACCCAGTTGTATAATCGCCGCGCTATGAATGAAATGTTAAGACGAGAATGGATGCGCAGCGTAAGGCATCATCACCCCTTATCGGTGATCATTCTCGATATCGACCACTTTAAACAGGTCAACGATCAACATGGTCACCAGACTGGCGATCAAGTATTGAAAAAAATAGGCATCATTCTCCAACACAACCTTAGAGCCGCAGATATACCGTTCCGCTATGGCGGCGAAGAGTTCTTGATTGTATTGCCTGATACCCGTATCGGTGAAGCATGTAAGGTAGCTGAGAAGTTACGAATAATTATCGAAGAGACCAAGTTTTGGCGACAGCAAAGTGCCAATCTGACAGCAAGTTTTGGGCTGTCTGAACTTTGGGCTGAAGACAAGGTTCCCAGTATGATTAAACGCGCGGATGAAGCCTTATATTACGCAAAAGAAAATGGTCGAAATACGGTCTGTGCTTTAACTGATGAGCAAGGAAAATTGACAAAGCAGGACTTACCTTCCCTTGCTTCACCAGTGCAACACTAGTTTTATAGAAAGCACCGATTTCGGTATCGGACGTTAGCATTTGATATAACCTAGAAAAAGGAAAAACTCATTACAAAAAAAGCAGCACAGCAAACAAGGCTATCCATAAACAACATTAAAAATACCAATCGCTTGTAACATAAGTCCACTCAATAAGAGTTGCACGATACTCTTCTGCTGATTATTCTCACTCAATCGCAACTTACCCCACAGAGATAAAAACAATGGAAAGTACTTACACCTACCCTATCGGCAAACCGGGACAAAAGTGGCAACAAGCAGAACGTGAAGCATGGTTTGCTCAAAGAACGGTTAAGCGTGAATATCAACAAGAAGTTGTGCCAAAGATTAAAGCACTTGCAGACCGTTTTGATATCGAACAATACGGTGCACTGAGCTACGACGAAGCTCGCTTCCCACTTTTTGTAATTAAGAGCAAAAACTGGGACGAGTCAAAGCCGACCATTCTCGTTACAGGTGGCGTTCACGGTTACGAAACCAGTGGTGTGCATGGCGCTATCAAATTTGCAGCGACCCAAGCAGAGAAATACACAGTGCACTTCAACATTGTAGTAGCACCTTGTGTAAGCCCTTGGGGTTACGAAGTCATCAACCGTTGGAACCCAAATGCTGTCGATCCAAACCGCTCTTTCTACGACGGTACGCCAGCAGAAGAATCAGCAAACCTACGTGCATTAGTCGCTTCTTTACCAGAAGTGTTGGTTCACGTTGATCTACATGAAACGACAGATTCTGATGAGACAGAATTCCGCCCGGCACTTGCTGCTCGTGATGGTATTGAGTACATCGAAGGTATGATCCCAGATGGTTTCTACACGGTTGGCGATACAGAAAACCCGCAACCAGAATTCCAAGCGGCAGTCATTGCTTCAGTAGAAAAAGTAACGCACATTGCGCCTGCGGATGACGAAGGCAAGATCATTGGTTCAGATGTCACTCAACACGGTGTGATCAACTACCCAATGAAGAAGCTTGGCTTATGTGGCGGCGTGACCGACTGTAAGTACGGAACAACCACAGAGGTTTACCCAGACAGCGACAAAGTGACTGACGAAGAGTGTAATGACGCTCAAGTTGCTGCTGTAGTCGGTGCTCTGGATTACGTTATTCAGCACGAACTGAACGCGTAAGCTATTAGCTAAAGCTGCTCCCTAAAACTAAAAAGAGCCATAAGTGACGATTCACTTGTGGCTCTTTTTTTATCTTTTCTACTTGTCTTTGATTTCTTCTTGGGCATAAAAAAGCTCCCTTGCACACAGTACAAGAGAGCTTTGAAATAACACTGAATAAGGAGTAATTAGCGAACTATATACTCCCCATACTCGATTACTTTATTTAGCGGTTTCGCTAACGTTTTCTTGTCCTTTATCTACTTCAGTCAGTAGACCTTTCAACAAGCTAAAACAGCCAATAAGAAGAATGATCGTAAACGGCAGTGCAGCAATGATCGTGATCGATTGCAGAGCTTGGATAGATTGAGTACCACCAATCCACAACATCACCATCGCGATAGCACCTGAGATAACCGCCCAAACCACTTTCTGTTTCACTGGCACTTCTAGTTTACCACCCGCTGTCATGCCATCGATAACGATAGAGCCTGAGTCTAGCGTTGTAACGAAGAACACAATGATCAGTGCGACTGCGAGAACTGACAGAATGCTACCGAACGAGTAAGCATCTAGCATGTAGAACAAGCTTAGAGATACGTCTGTAATGCCTTGGTCGAGGCCAAGTTGTCCCACATGGTTAATTACTTGCTCGATAGCCACGCCACCGAAGATCGACATCCAAGCCGACGTTACCAATGTTGGGATAATCAGTACGCAAAGTAGGAACTCACGAACCGTACGGCCCTTAGAAATACGCGCTACGAACATACCGAAGAATGGTGCATACGCAACCCACCATGCCCAGTAGAACACAGTCCAGCCATGCAGCCATGTTGTGTCTTCACGACCCGCACTTTGGCTCAAAGCTACGATGTTTTTCACATAGCCCGTTGCCGCAGTCGCCACAGAATCAAGCACTGTCGTAAAGTTCAATACAGCGATAAGACCAAGGAATACGAACGCAATAACCATGTTCAGGTTACTTAGGAACTTAACACCACCGTCCATGCCACGCATAACAGAGATGATCGCCAAGCCCATAATCAAAACGATAATAGATTGCTGAAGGTAGATGTTGTTTTCCAAGCCAAACACGTGGCTAATACCACTTGCTGCTTGCGTACCACCTAGGCCTAATGAAGTCGCAAGGCCAAACAGAGTAACCAGTACCGTTAGTACGTCGATCACATCACCTGTTTTACCCCAAACTCGTTCACCCAGTATTGGGTAAAACACAGAACGCATTGATAGCGGTAAGCCTTTGTTGTAAACAAAGTACGCTAGACAAAGCGCCGTCATGCCATAGATAGCCCATGCATGAAAGCCCCAGTGGAATACGGTTGCACCTAGTGCTAGTTCACGGCCTGCTTCTGTAAAAGGTTCCGCATCTAATGGTGTGCCGAACCAGTTCGTGAAGAACGCGG
The DNA here is from genome assembly GCF_041469545.1 of Vibrio sp. 10N.286.49.C3. NCBI lineage: Bacteria > Pseudomonadati > Pseudomonadota > Gammaproteobacteria > Vibrionales > Vibrionaceae > Vibrio > Vibrio sp. 10N.286.49.C3. Next base: position 203,454 of record NZ_JBFRKT010000008.1, on the reverse strand, counting down.
TTGGCTCAGCAACACCCCAGAAAATAAGCCCGATACCCATACCGGCTGCGAATAACATCGCAATCCAAGATGACATCGAATAGTCCGCCGTCGCATCTTCGCCACCTAGACGAATCTTGCCCAACGGTGAAAATGCTAGAACAACAGCAAACGCTAGCATGATGTTAGCTCCCCACATAAACAGGAAGTCAAACTTTGATAAAACAGCACCCTTAATAGAATCAATAGCAGCTTTAGCCTCTGCTGGAGGAAGAGCAAGAAGAGTGATGATGAAGAGAAGAGATAAGCCTACTGAGGCTATGAAGACGGTGTTGTGGACATCCATGCCCCATTTACTGACGTTATCTTGACCAACTTGATAGTCAGTAGAATCGATACTGTATTTTTTTGATTTAAAACTCATAAATTATGATGTTCACATATCCGAATCAACGAATATAAGGACGCTCTCCATATCCAATTACTACTTGATTGGCTCGCCGCACCACCTAAATAGAGGCGATAAAAATCACAATGGTTGGTGAAAAATGGACTTACTGGCTCAATCCCAAGGCACGCATTATAGCACAGGTCGAAGCATTTTGACTGAGTTTTAGCTCAATAGTTACCCAGACTACCATTGATAGTGATAGTTAACCCAATAAAAGCAGAATAAAACAAACAGACAAAAACATTAAAATACAACATGTTAAATTAAAATGACGCACCGTAAAATCTCATGCAAACTTTCTACAGATAATATTAACAATAGCCTGATTTATTTATAGCTCTAATAAAAAAGCCCCGCTATAGGGGCGGGGAAATTACCAAAGGTAAAAGAGAAATCAGTATTTAAATGTCAGTGCTATGTCTTGCTACGCTTCTCGCCACAGAACTGCACATTTCAAAGGCAGTACATTAAATCGCGAAGCAAAAGCCTAGGTTGTAATCTTCGCCATTCTTTTCAGTGAACTCTTTATCTTCACTCGATGCGCTTGGTCGGCCGCTTTCATCACCCTTCACTAAGCTAACCCAGTGGCGAATACCAGAAGAGAGGTTCGCTTCAGTTTGGCCAAACGTGGTGCATGTCTCTAATTGAATGTCTTCGATGTTCACCAACTCTAAATTACCAGTGCCTTTGCGAGCACCTATTGTCACTTCAACATGAGTCCCGCTCTCGTCTCGAAATAGAATTGACGATGGTTTAGATTTATCACCCGCATAAGCGACAAAGTGCTTCGCTCTTTTCAGGCCAGTGTGCTCGCCGTTTTTGAAGTAAACCTGAACATGTCGATAATCAATCTCGTAGCTCACTGCATCTTCGTGTGAACCCGCTTCTAAAGGGAATAGAGTATCAAGCAACTGTTTCGCCATTTTTTGTTTTTCGAGTTGCTTGTCTGCTTTCACCATTTCTACGGCAAAGACAGCTTCAGCAATAAATGTTGAATGGTTTCTGTGAAGTTCTGTTCTGTCTAGTGTCAGCATATTCATAGTCTTTCCCTCTTACGGCTTTGAATTTCATGTAGGTCAAAAATCCTGATTGACCCTTTTCAAAATTGTTCTTTACTGTGTTGCTTCCATGTATTTCATACTACTTGTATTTTAGAAACAATTTCACAACAAAAATTTCACAGTGTTAATTTTACTAAATTGCTTTTTTACTCAAACCGGCATTTTGAGCCCCCAGCCCTTTATTTAATTGGGCTGAGAGCTCATTAGACACACTTTACGTGTTGTTTGAATTTGTGTAATAACCGATTCAATCACAGTCAACACGCAGCGCTATGGTAATCATTTCAAGAAAAAGGGTAGGTGTTTCATCTTGAAAACAAGAAACACTGTATTATTGAGTAGTAACCACAATCTTCGACCAATCAATATTTGGTCGAAGTCATTTCAACACACGCCACCCCGCACATAAGCAACACGTCTAAAGTAATCACAACAAAGGAATCACGATGCTAAACATTAAGAACCAGCACTTACTCTCTTTTATGGTGACAGAAGCGAACAACGCAGTTGCAGTCACAAACCCAGCAACGGGTGAGCTTATTGGCCACGCACCAATCTCATCTGAGGCAGAGTTAGAGAGTGCTATCGAACGCGCTCATGTTGCGCAGAAAGAGTGGGCAAAAACTCCCGCTAAATCCCGTGCTGCATTGCTAAGTGGTTGGCATCAACTGATCCTTGAAAACAAAGAAGATCTGGCTCGAATCATGACGATTGAGCAGGGTAAACCGTTAGCAGAAGCGACAGGCGAAGTCGTGTATGGCGCGAGCTTTATTGAGTGGTTCGCAGAAGAAGCCAAGCGTACTTATGGTGATTCTATTCCTAGCACAGTCGCAGGCAAACGCTTGGTGACCATCAAGCAGCCTATTGGAGTCTCGTGTGCAATTACGCCATGGAATTTTCCTATTGCAATGATCACTCGTAAAGCAGCTCCAGCCTTGGCAGCCGGTTGTAGCTTTGTCGTAAAACCTTCAGATGAAACACCGCTTTCTGCGTTTGCTGTGGTTGAATTGGCTTACCAAGCGGGCATTCCTAAAGATCTACTCCAAGTCGTACTTGGCGATAGCCCTGAACAGATTGGCGAGCTTTTCACATCACACCCACTGATTAAAAAAATCTCTTTCACAGGCTCGACTCGAGTAGGCAGTATCTTGATGGCTCAAGCGGCAAAAGGCATCAAACGCACTTCTATGGAGCTCGGTGGCAACGCACCTTTTATTGTGTTTGACGATGCAGACATCGACGCGGCGGTTCAAGGCGCAATGGCGTCAAAATTCCGTAACGCGGGACAAACATGTGTCTGTGCAAACCGATTCTACGTTCACAGTAAGGTATACGATGAGTTCGTGGCTAAATTCGATAAAGCGGTTCAACAGCTTAAGATTGGTAACGGCTTAGATGAAGGTGTCACCATTGGTCCTGTTGTCAGTCAGAATGCGAAGAACAACATCCAAGCATTAATAGACAGAGCGGTAGAACAAGGCGCGACACCTGTGACGCCAACTCAAGAGCTTGATGGGCTTTTCCTTCAGCCTGTCATTCTTAAAAATGTGAAACACAGCATGGACATTGTTCAGCAAGAGATCTTTGGTCCTGTCGCTCCTGTGATGCAATTCGAGACAGACGAAGAGCTTATTGAGATGGCAAACGACACCATTTATGGATTAGCGTCGTACTTCTACAGTCAGAACATTCATCGAGTATGGAACATCGCAGAGGCACTTGAGTACGGTATGGTCGGTATTAATGATGGCCTCATCTCAACCGAGGTCGCGCCCTTCGGCGGTGTTAAGCAATCAGGTATTGGCCGTGAAGGCGCAAAAGAAGGCATCGATGAATACATGGATATTAAGTATCTGTGTTTTGGTAGTAACTAGGTCTCGGAAGTAGTTAGGCTTGGTCGTAACTAAGCCTGACTCTTAGACATCAGCAAGCTTAAACATCGAATAGCCCTACTAACACCTCTCTTCTGAGATTCCCCCACACACCAGAAAAACAGCCAAAAAAAGCCGCGCTATAAAAGCGCGGCACCTTGGGCTCGGTTAAAGGGGGTTTCTTTTTTTTTTAGTATTTTACATTCTCTGTTTTTGTTATTGGGTTGCTTCTCTATCCCTGCGCTTTCAGTTTTAGACGCATAGCATGCAGTACTGGCTCAGTGTAACCACTAGGCTGAGCACAGCCTTCGAATACCAACTGACACGCTGCTGAAAATGCAATGCTGTTTTCAAAGTCAGGTGCCATATTACGGTAGCTCGGGTCGCTAGCGTTTTGCTCGTCAACTACTGCGGCCATGCGCTTCATGGTTTTCATTACTTGGGCTTCATTACAGATCCCATGACGTAACCAGTTCGCAATGTGTTGGCTCGAAATACGCAGCGTAGCGCGGTCTTCCATCAAACCTACATCGTTAATATCTGGCACCTTAGAACACCCGACGCCTTGGTCAATCCAACGCACTACGTAACCAAGAATACCTTGCGTATTGTTGTCCAATTCGTTTTGGATATCTTGAGCTGTCAGCTTTTGATTACCTAATAGCGGAATAGTCAGAATATCATCGACGTTCGCTCTCACTCGCTCACGAAGCTCTTTCTGACGACTTGGTACACTCACCTTGTGATAGTGCAGAGCATGCAAAGTCGCAGCAGTTGGAGAAGGAACCCAAGCAGTATTTGCGCCCGCTTGAGGATGTCCGATTTTCGCGTCCATCATCTTGGCCATATTGTCTGGCTCTGGCCACATACCTTTACCAATCTGGGCTTTACCTTGCAGGCCACAAGCTAAGCCAAGATCAACGTTCTGATCTTCGTATGCGCCAATCCAAGTCATGGTTTTCAGCTGTGTTTTAGGAGCAAATGGTCCCGCTTCCATACTGGTGTGAATCTCATCACCCGTTCGGTCTAAGAACCCTGTGTTGATAAACACAACACGATCTTTAGCCGCTCGAATACACTCTTTAAGATTGACTGAAGTACGACGTTCTTCGTCCATGATGCCGACTTTAATCGTGAATCGATCTAGCCCTAATGCATCTTCAATACGGCCAAAAAGCTCATTGGTGAACGCGACTTCTTCAGGACCATGCATCTTAGGTTTAACAATATTGATGCTGTTCGCGGTCGAGTTTTGGTACGCGCTGTTACCTTTTAAATCATGCATCGCGATTAGCGAAGTGATCATGCCATCCATAATACCTTCAGGTACTTCATTACCGTCAGCATCAATAATGGCAGGGTTGGTCATTAGATGGCCCACATTACGGATAAACAACATGCTGCGGCCTTTCAGCGAGATCTCGCCTCCCGTCACGCTGGTGTATTGACGATCTGGGTTGAGGTTACGAACGATGGTTTTGCCGTTTTTCTCTAGCGACTCTTGCAGGTCACCCTTCATCAAGCCTAACCAGTTACGGTAAGCCAGTGCTTTATCTTCACCATCAACGGCAGCTACTGAGTCTTCGCAATCCATAATCGTAGTCAGTGCCGATTCCACCAACACATCTTTAATACCAGCCACATCAACGCTGCCAATTGGCGCGCTCGGGTCAATTTGAATTTCGATATGGAGATTATTGTGCTTAAGCAGAATGCTTGAAGGCGCACTCGCATCACCTTGGTAACCAATGAACTGGTTGCGATCGATTAGAGTGACTTCTTCGCCGTTATCTAAGGTCGCTGTTAGTGTATTGCCAATGCTGACGTTGCTGATGCTGTATTTGGTTACGTCTTTATGGGAAACACCGTTGAGAGGTGCAGCATCATCAAGGAAACCTCGAGCGTAGCTCACTACTTTAGCGCCACGTACAGGGTTAAAACTTCCACCCTTTTCTGCACCATCACTTTCACTGATGACATCGGTACCGTAGAGCGCATCGTATAAACTGCCCCAACGCGCATTAGCCGCGTTAAGTGCAAAACGTGCATTCATAATAGGCACAACGAGCTGCGGGCCTGCTTGTGTTGCAATTTCAGGCTCAACACTTGCGGTGGTTACTTGAAAATCTTCGCCCTCAGGGACTAAGTAGCCAATCTGTTGCAAGAACTGTTTGTACTCTGCTGCATCTAGGGTCTGGCCTGCACGCTCTTGGTGCCAGACGTCAATTTGATGTTGAAGATCGTCGCGCTTGATAAGCAATGCGCGATTCTTTGGAGCCAAATCTTCAAGGATGGTTGCAAATGATTGCCAAAAGTCTTCAGCGACAATGCCTGTTCCAGGAATGACCTGATCATTAATTAATTGGTAGAGGGTGCTATCAATGTTCAAGCTTCCCTGTTGAATACGACTGCTCATAAAATCTCTCTCAAGCTAACTGATGACTACTCAATATATTTACTTAACTGACTTAAATTTCAATAACTCATTTAAACTTACTTAACGGGCGTAAATTTAGCTAATTTATGCCAGTTATACTGGATATTCATATAAAAAATACCCTACAAACTGTGTTATTCCGTCACACCACTCTCTATTTCATTGGCGACGCTTTTAATCAATCGGCGCATCCACTGATGGTCTGGATTGGTTTGTAGCAATGGACTCCACGCCATCTTCACCTCGAAGGGTTCAATAGCAAATGGCGCAGGTTTGATTAACAACCGAGGGTTGTTGCGCTGCAATTGTGCTGCTTTGGTTGGAATGGTCAGGATCAGGTTCTTCTGTTGAGCGAAGAGAATCGCCGACAGGTAGTGTCGTGTGAACACCGTGATATTACGCGTTTTGCCAATGCGCATTAATGCTTCATCTATCCAACCAAGCTTTTGCGCTTCGCTTGGGTTAATCCCAACGCCGGTGCCCATACCCGTCTTACTTACCCAGATATGTTGCGCCTTTAGATAAGACAAAATATCGAAGTTGTCCGCTATCGGGTTATCACAACTAAATAGGCAAGAGAACCCGTCGTGCCAAAGGCTCATCTGATGGAACGACTGTGGAATATCGTCAAAACGGTTGATGATAATATCAACAGTGCCTTGCTCCACATCCTGATAACTCACGTCACTTGGCGTCATAATATCCAAGCGTATTTTCGGTGCTATCTCGCTCAACTTTTTTAATAGCGGCTGAATAATGGTCGACTCAGCATAGTCACTCGCCATGATACGAAACACACGTTCACTGTCTTCTGCATTAAATTCCGTGGTCGGCTGCAATGTCTTTTCTACATTCGCCAAGATGTTTCTAATCAATGGCTGCAGTTTATGTGCTCGCTCGGTCGGTATCATCCCTTCACTGGTTCTCACCAACAGCGGGTCTTCAAATAGATCACGTAATCGACGCAGGCCATTACTCATGGCTGGCTGAGTGATTCCTAACTGATTTGCTGCTCGTGTTACGTTTCTTTCACGTAGCAACATGTCTAAATACACAAGTAAATTAAGGTCTATACGAGCAATATTCATAAGAAAAATACCGAATATAATAACTATAAATTAACAAAATTATCACATATATGGTTATTCTTTGTCCATGGTTAGATTTAATCCAAATCAAATGACCTCGCCAAATTGGCCAACATGTCCACGTGAAACTAAGGAATAGTTATGTCGCAAATTACACAAGATATCGAAAAGATTGAAGTTGCAAAAAGCGCTGCTGGTGCTCCATGGGATGCAATCAACCCTGAATCTGCAGCTCGTATGCGAGCTCAAAACAAATTCAAAACAGGTCTGGATATTGCGCAATACACGGCAGATATTATGCGTGCAGACATGGCGGCTTACGACGAAGACAGCTCTCAATACACTCAGTCTCTGGGTTGCTGGCACGGTTTCATCGGCCAACAAAAGCTGATTTCTATTAAGAAGCACTTTGATGGCAAGACAGACCGTCGTTACCTATACCTTTCAGGTTGGATGGTAGCAGCACTTCGCTCTGACTTTGGTCCACTTCCAGACCAATCTATGCATGAGAAAACATCCGTTGCAGGCCTAGTAGAAGAGCTATACACCTTCCTACGCCAAGCCGATGCTCGTGAGCTAGGTGGTTTATTCCGTGAATTGGATGCAGCTCGTGAAGCAGGCGATGTGAATCTACAAGACCGAATCCAAGACAAAATCGACAACCACGTAACACACGTAGTACCAATCATTGCGGATATCGATGCAGGTTTCGGTAACGCAGAAGCGACTTACCTAATGGCTAAGCAGATGATTGAAGCGGGTGCATGTTGTCTACAAATCGAAAACCAAGTAGCCGATGAGAAGCAATGTGGTCACCAAGACGGCAAAGTAACGGTTCCTCATGCTGATTTCCACGCAAAACTTCGCGCACTTCGTTACGCTTTCCTTGAACTAGGCATCGACAACGGCATCATCGTTGCTCGTACCGATTCACAAGGTGCTGGCCTAACAAAAGAAATCGCGGTAGTGAAAGAGCCAGGCGACCAAGGTGACATCTACAACTCTTACCTAGATGTTGAAGAGATTGATGTTGCAGATATGGCTGAAGGTGATGTTTGCTTCAACCGTGACGGCAAGCTAGTTCGTCCTAAGCGTCTGCCTTCAGGCTTATACCAATTCCGCGAAGGTACAGGTGAAGACCGCTGTGTATTCGACTGTATTGAAGCAATCAACGCGGGTGCTGACCTTCTTTGGATTGAGACTGAGAAACCACACATCGGTCAAATCAAAGAGATGATGGACGGCGTACGTGAAGTACACCCTAATGCGAAACTGGTTTACAACAACTCTCCATCATTCAACTGGACATTAAACTTCCGCCAACAAGCATACGATGCAATGGCAGCAGAAGGTAAAGATGTATCAGCTTACGACCGTGCAAGCCTAATGAGTGCGGAATACGATGAAACTGAACTGTCTGCAAGCGCTGACGAGAAGATTCGTACATTCCAAGCGGACGCATCTCGCGAAGCGGGCGTCTTCCACCACTTGATTACTCTGCCGACTTACCACACAGCAGCACTGTCTACCGACAACCTTGCAAAAGAATACTTCGGTGACCAAGGCATGTTGGGCTACGTTGCTAATGTTCAACGTAAAGAGATTCGCCAAGGTATCGCATGTGTTAAACACCAAAATATGTCTGGTTCAGACATGGGTGACGACCACAAAGAATACTTTGCTGGTGAAAATGCACTAAAAGCAGCGGGTGAAGCGAATACGTCTAATCAATTTGATTAGTCGCTAACGCTCTTGATTAATCGTTAACGCTAAAGCCTCCCCCGCCCTTCTCTCTTACTTAGGTAAGATCCGGGGGAAGGCTTTGAGATAAAGCTTGTACTGCCAGCTTTATCTCAAAGCCTCAGATTTGTGTTCCACACCACGGTTAACCGAACAACTTCTGTTTAAGCTAACCACATTGTTATTTTTTGAGATTCTTATTTGTTGAGAGTGCCTATGACTTCAATACCAACACACCTACAAGATGCAAAAACACTGTTATCAGAGAATGGTTTCGCGACGGGTGATACTTGGTATCACGGCACATCTTCAGCTTTATTGGCTTCTATTCAAGGCCAAGGCCTAAAACGCTCTGGTGACAAAGCGCTCAACGAAGCAGCTTCAAAAACCATGGCGACCATCGGCAACAACTATACCGAATCGGTTGAGCCAGTGTTTCTCACTCAGAGTAAAGAACTGGCGTATTACTGGGCTCAACAAACCGTTCGTGAGCGAGGTGTTCGCTTCGAAGGTGAAGAACAGCCTATCGTGTTAGCGGTAAACCTATCGGAAAAGCAACGTGCCAAAGTAAGGCCGGACGTGGGCGCAATGAGCCTATTGATGATGAGTGTGGGTGAGCAATTCATGTCTCACCTCACTGAAATTTATCAAACCAACAACATTGCAGGCCCCGACATCGAGCTTCGCACTGCGGATCGTATGGACTATCTGAATAAACTTGGGATGGCCTACATTGATGAAGACATCAGCCGAGCTTGTGTTCAAGAGTTATCGGAACCCGCATTGGCAAACTAATAACGTTTAAAAACGCCTCTAAGTAGAATAAAAATGGCTCCTAATTAGGAGCCATTTTTTATGTGCGAAGTTATTTACATGCTAGTTAATCAATAGACCAGTAAATTTATGGACCAGTTGATCTATGGACACAGACGACCTTGCTGTGCAGGTTGCGTCATTTCAATGTCACCTTGTAGTGAGCGATACACAACGGTATTCCACACTTCACCATTATCCATTTCAAACTCAATAGCGTAATTCAAACCCGCGACAACCTGAGTTCGCACACTCAGAATCTGCTTTAGCTCAGCTGAAGTGTTCATTTGGCCAAGAACTGCATTTAAAGCTTGCTTAGCTTGTGGTGTGATAGCGCTTTGCGACCAACCACCTGTCAGGTTTTTAGTGTTACAGATCGGATTCGCTTTCTCTTGCGGTTGCACGGGAGCATCAGACTCCTGACTGCATCCAGCTAACACAGCAACACTAAACACAGTTGCTAATCCAAGTAATGATGTTAATCGTACTTTTTTCATAAATCCTCTCTACATCGTTCATTCAGTCAGTCATTTACGAGAGATTACCCGTAATGATGTTTCATATGCAGGCAAGCTTAAACCTCGAATGTCATCACTTCATCAGAGATTATGGTGTAACTAATCTATAAATACAGAGCACTGTCAGAAAACCAAAGCCGGACAATAAGCAGACAAGTAAGTATTTGAGAATACACTAATTTAGGGGTTCATGAATTGATTGAAAAATGGCGAAACCATGTTGTTTAGGATTAGTACAAGTAGTAAACTCCCACTTTAAATGCAGCTTGTTTTTGAGAAACGAAACGCACAAAAAGTTAGGACAACTTTATAAAGTAACTACTCTCAAACATCAGCCATAGATACATCTCTCATAAACGGGTACAAGTCACATAAAAATAATTAGATAAACTTAGGCGGTTCACTACATGGAATTAATGTCGTCTTTAGGTTCAATGTTGGCTAGCAGCCTGCCTATCGAAAAAAAACAACACGCTCTGGTTGAACTCGTACTCGACACTTATCAACCGCAACAGCGCACGGCTCTTTTCAAAACAGTGGCAGAACATCGTCGAAGCCAAATAGAATTGCTTTTCCCTGAACATCAAACAAAAAGCGACTCAGTAATGTTTGAAGTGATGGACTACCGCGATCTGGTTCAGCGCTATCCAAATACCTTATCCGCAGAAGTTGCTCTCTTAGAGGAAGCTGTAGGGCAATGCTATATACATTGGTTGGACTTTTGGTGTGAATGTGAAATTTCCGCAATCAAAGCAAAATTACCATTAAGCACCCATGCCCTTTATCCTATGGATCTACCCATTAAAGATAGTGCTTACTATGGTGTGATCATTGACCAAATAGAAAATAGTCAACTCATAGTACAAACGCCAACTCGCCCTCAAGGACTACCAATCAGCGATGCTATTGCTTTAAGCAACCTTGAGGTTTTTATTAAAGGTGAGAAGTGGTATGAGATGCTACCTTTACTCCACTTATCACAAACAGGTAAGCACTTTATTCTACTCAAACACCCAACAGATGAAGCCTTTCCAACCCTAGTCTCTTCAGCCCTAATTCAAGATTGGTCAAAATATGAAACTTGGCTAAGCTACGCCCCCCCTTTCTGTAACGACAAATGGAAGTACAGTTTATCCAGATGTGGCTATGAGGGACTTGCAGAGCTACATATTTTTACTCCGCCGGCCCTATCAAAGTGTGACTCTATTCCAGAGTTCGATAATAAGTTCCAATTACAATTAGCCGAAATGCAAGCTGTATGTGAAATTCTACGCCTAACCGTGAGTGGAAATATTCAACAAAAAGTCTACTTCCTTTATCTTGCTCAAAAAGAGATGCTCAACTTGTTACATCAAGCGGGCTATAAAATTGGTTTCACCATTATAGATCAACCTTTGATACTCGATTTTTACAAGGCTATCGAACCACAAGCATACTTGCCGCTAGGGTCTTGTGACTTGAACGAAACGAACTTACTGACTTACCGCGGGTTATGGAATATTGAACTGATGTTGAAGGCATTCAATCATGTCAACTTTCGAGACTATAGACGGTGCCTCCGTGAAAATAAAAATACAGCGTGGCAAATAATATGAAGACGTTTGATCTTGGGCTAGAGGCGATATTCTATGCTAAAGCCATCACTCTGCTTGCAACGGTCGCTGTTGTTGTAATGTGGCTGTTCTACTATTGTTATCGCCTTAAACAAAAGAACGAAGCGATAGTGGGGACACACCATGTACCTTACATCGCATATTCCATCTGTATTATTACGTGGATCAGCAGTAATGCCTACTTCCACACTGGCTTGTTGCCAGGACTTGGCACCACAGCAGCCATATTCGCAGCAAAGTTGGCCAACCTCAGCTCTTTCCTTGCTTTTGCCTTTGCGTATTACTTCTCGTGTCAGCTCGCAGCCCAAAACCGCAGTGGTAAAATCCATAGGTGGCAACAAACTACTCTCGCGAGCATGACGGGCTACTCTTTCTATATCAATTTGACCCCAGGGTTAACGGTAGAAGATGTCACCATTACGGCTCCAAGCCAATTCGTGATCGAGTTTGGCCCGCATACACCCTACTTTTTCATTGGGGTTATCAGCTTGATTGCCCTTACACTGACTAATCTAGTGACCATGCGTGCCAATAGCAGCAAACTAACATTAGCCAAAACCAACTACATGATTACAGGTATCTTGGTATTCATGCTATCTACAGCAACGATTCACATTGGCGTTGCCTATTTCCTACGTGATTTCTCGCTCACCTGGCTCCCCCCAGCGTTGTCGCTCAGTGAGATGTTGTTTGTAGGCTATGCTCTGCTGACCTCTCGCTTCTACAGTTTTAAATACCTTACATACATAAGCCTTAATGTGCTGCTGGTGTGTGCAATTTTAGTGATACCTTTTTGTACGGTATTTATTCCCCTAACCGACGGTAACCAATGGCTATTAGCGATACCCATCTGCGCGATTATCGGCATTACATGGAGTCCAATCTACAAACGTGTAAGTCCTTACTCCTCATTGCTTGTCTATAGAAACAAAAAGACACCGGTACAACAGATACTCGCATTAGAAGAAGGCTTTAAGTTGTCGATTGACGATGCCATGCGTCGTTTAGGTCGCCAACTGCAAATCCCAGAAGATAAGCTTCGACTAGTTAACAGTAATTACAACGAAACCTTCTACGAAGATTACCTATCTAGCAAAGAGTCCGTTCTAGTGTTCGATGAGCTTTCTGAAGAGCTAGATGATACTGCGCTCGCTAAACGGTCGCTAAAAGCACTTTATGACAAGATGAGTTCGAACAACACCGCGTTGGTAATACCACTATTCGGACACAAAAAATCAGTCACACACTTGCTAGTATCATCGCACAAAAGCAACAATCGTATGTTCTCTAATGAAGAAATCTCTGCACTGCAAACCTTGTTAACGCGTGTACAAAGCACCATCGAAGCCGATAGACGAATTCGCCAAAGTCGTGCTCTTGCTAACTCGATCGCTCATGAGATGCGTAACCCACTCGCTCAAGTGCAACTGCATTTTGAGGTGTTAAAGCAGCACATTGATAATCAAGCACCAACTCAACAAATCTTGACTGACATTGAGAATGGCCAAGCAGCGATTCAACGCGGGCGGCAACTGATTGATATCATCTTACGAGAAGTCAGTGACAGCTCGCCTGAGCATGGACCAATCACCATGACATCTATCCACAAGGCCGTGGACCAAGCCGTCAGCCACTATGGCTTTGAGAACGAGAAGATCATTGAGCGAATTCGTTTACCACAACACGCTGATTTTGTGGCAAAACTAAATGAAACTCTATTCAACTTCGTCATTTTCAATCTGATACGCAATGCAATCTATTACTTTGATTCTTACCCAGACAGCCAAATTGAGATCAGCACCAAAACAGGATCTTACGAGAACGTTCTCACATTTCGTGATACCGGCCCCGGCATTGACGAAGCCATTGTTCATAAGGTCTTTGATGACTTTTTCTCTTTCCAAAAAAGCGGTGGTAGCGGCTTAGGACTGGGTTATTGCCAACGAGTGATGCGCTCATTTGGTGGCAGAGTGGAATGCCATTCCAAACTTGGTGAATTTACTGAGTTTCACCTGTACTTCCCTATTGTACCCAATGCTCCAAAAGCGGAGACGCTGCGTACGCCTTATTTCAACGGTTGGAAACACAACCAATCGACGGAAGATAAAGCCGAAGCTGATGTAAAACCAGAGAGCCAAACTCCAAGCGGTGATATAGAACCTGAACCGGCAAGTACGCTAACAGAAAGTAAGCAAACAGAACGCTCGCAAGCAGAAAATCAACCAGCATCAAGCCATCTTGCACCGACGGTACTTATTGTTGATGACAAAGAAGTGCAACGCACGCTTGTTCAGATGTACCTGAGCCGACTTGGCGTAAATAGCTTGCAAGCTAAAAACGGGGAAAATGCTGTCGAGCTGTTCAGATCACACAAAGTTGATTTGATCTTAATGGATGTACAAATGCCGATAATGAATGGCTTTGACGCAAGCCAGATCATCAAGGCGCGCTCACCTCAAACACCAATTATTGCTTTGTCTGGTGAATCAGGACAACGAGAGCTAGACATGATCAGAAAACTGATGGACGGTCGCCTAGAGAAGCCAACCTCTTTGAACGCACTGCAACACCTACTGGACAACTGGCTAGAGAAAGGCTGGGCGCCAAACGCTTCTAAAGAAACAGAAAATGAATAGCTGACTACGGTTAAGTGAATCAATTAAAAAAAACGATTAGAACTCACTGATGGTTGGCCTCAATCATCGCCGTTTCGATCAAATCCAGTAACCACTTGTATTTGGCAGAATGTTGGTTTTTCTTATGAAGATAGGCAAATACCTCCATTTTCTCTGCATCTTCTTCTAATCCTTCAATCACAATCGAGCGCAATACTCCCTTGTGCTGTTCGATCACCGGAGGCATGCAGGGTGCGATCATGTTGGAATGCTTAATCGTTTCTATTAACCCAACAACTGACGTCGTTCGAAGCGCCATATTAATCGATTTACCTTGGCTTAAAACTTCTTCTTCCAATCGCGAGTGTTTGTTTTGATCGAAGTAAGCAAGGTCAACATGCGCAAATGGAAAGGACAACAAATCATCAATCTGTGCTACATCCTCTTTAAAAGGATGGTCGACTCTTACTGCCAATACAAATTTTAGGGTCACGAGAGGCACAGCAATGATCTCGGCGGGCAGGTTTTCAGCTTCAAAGTGAATAACAAAATCAATCTCGTCACTCTTAAGTCTTTCCAGTGAATCTTGGGAGCTAGTATGACTAATCAACCTCGAAAGTGGACTTTCATCTGAGAGTTGATGAAACAGAGAGGGTGTTAACCAAGGCAAAAGGTGCGGGTTCGCCTCTATCTTAAAATCTTCGCTTAGTTCGGCAGGAGTAAACTGTTTACCCTCTTCTATCGCCGTGAGCAACCCGTCCAATAGTGGAAATACACGTCGATACAGTTCATCAGAATAAGGCGTCGGGAGAAACTGCTTATTGGACAAAACAAATAGCTCTTCACCTAATGATTCCTTAAGCTTTTTGACGCTTTGGCTTACCGCTGGTGTCGAGACAAACAGCTTTTCAGCTGCTTTGCGCAAGCTTTTTTCCTGATACACCACCACAAACACTTTCAATAAGTTCAAATCGACATTATTCAGTTTCATACCCAAACCATAAACCATTACTTAACGAATGATTAAGTTTATATGAATTAACTTAACGATGTCCACTTTGTATAGTTACCTCACCTTCACGCAGTACACGGATGTAGTGAGATAAATTTATGAGGCATCTATGTTATTACAACGTTCAATCCTTTCTCTAACTCCTTTGTTTCTGGCAAGTGTCGCGTTCGCGGAAGAAGCCGAAATTCAAGATATGTCAGACCCGTTAGCCGTCTATACACAAGGTGGCTTCGGTTACACAGACAAAGGCTTAAACCTGAAAATCGGGCAAACCTATGACACTGGTAGCGATACGACCATGGGTATGAATGTCTTCGAAGTCAAAGGCATCGCTGGTGAAGCCATTGGTTGGAATGACCGAGGCGCAGATGACAGTATCGATTCGATTCGTTTCAGAAACTTCGGCGTAGACTTAACCAATGGTCGAGGCACACAAGTCGATATGTCTTGGGATTTCGATAGTAATCAAGGTAGTGCGTCATACAGCTTTATACAGGCTCTTCCACAAATGGGCATGTTTAATTTCTATCCGCTTGCGGGTGTCGGTGTTGCTGCAGGTGAGGAGTTGGTTGAAGGCTCTGGAGGCAACCTCGACGCGGATCAACTTCGTGATCGCTACAACATGCACGGTACTTTCTACGTGGCGGGTATGTACGCAAAAATGCAACTTACCGACAAGATTTGGTTGAACTATAACCCTATGTATTTAGGCACGATGTCTGGTTCATCAACGTTCAAAGATTATGGATTCGAGGGCAGTGATTCTGTACTCGCACATGAGTTTGCTGCGAGCTACCAGATTAACCCAAGGGCGAACGTTCGTTATTTTGCAAATTGGACAGAAAACACCAGTATCGAAGACGGTGATCACCGCATCGAATTTAACTATCAGTTTTAAGCAGTCACTTTCTGCTTGGATGAGCTCTTTCAGTTTGAACCAATGATTTCTGTTCGACGAGCCATTCCCGTTTTGACGAATAATTTTGATTTTTTGAGGACACATTATGAATATGATATCTAAAGCCTTTGTTGGTAGTTTCACTTGCCCATTACGCTCAGCTGCCATGCTAGTTTCTGTAACAGCCTTGTTTTCAGCCACAGCGATAGCAGGCAACGGTGATGCGACAGAAACGATCCAAACGCGTGCAGGTGACTTTACTTTCGAAACCGACTTTCTTCATGGCATTCCAACACAAGAAAGCTCAGCAAAACTGTTCGAACTGATGGACTATCAACGCGCGTCACAAGCTTACATTTGGTCTGTGCCTTTGGTGTCAAACTACGCATGGAAACAAGCCTATGCCGACATGGGTGCAGAGGATGGTCAAATTACTTATGTTGAGTCTCATGAATCTAAGCTAGGAGGTTTAACTTACAATACCTCTACGCCTTACGCGATTACTTGGTTTAACGTAGAGAAAGAGCCCGTTATTATAGAAATCCCCACAAATGAACTGCGCGGCGCAGTACACACTATGTGGCAAATCGGTATTTCTCAGATGACTGAGCCGGGCGTCTACGTGGTAAAAGCCAAAGGTTCTGAAACGCCGAGTAACCTGCCAAAAGGCGCAAAAGTATTTGAGTCTGATACCAATAATGTTTTCTTGGGTGTTCGCTTAATGGCTAAGTCAGATCAGCAACGTATGAAAGACTTAGAAGCATTAAAAATTACTGACCTTAACGGCAAGCCGCTCAGTAGCAAAGGCGTGAACTTCCCTGAACGTGGTGACGATGCTAAGCACCCACGTGGTATGGCATTTTGGGATACGTTGAATGAAGCGATCCAAGCCGAACCTGTGGCAGAGCGCGACCGCATAATGCACGACATGTTACGCCCACTAGGTATTGAAAAAGGCAAAGCATTTACCCCATCAGCTCAGCAGCGTGACATCTTAGAACAAGCTGTAATCATGGGGGAAGCTATGGTTAAGAATATCGATTTCAACAAAACAGAACGTCTACCACATGCGGCTTACGGTAAAGAAGGGAATTCGTGGGAAATCGCAACGGCTTCAACACCAAACCAAGACCGTCACTATGGTATGGACCTCGATGGACGTGCAGCTTGGTTTTATGAAGCCGTCACTAACGACATTGCAATGCACGGTTTTGAAAATGGCGGTTGGGGACAGATCTACCTAGACAACTACCGTGACGACAATGGCAAAGGGCTAAATGGCAGTAACCACTATACTTTGACGCTAGATGGAGATGTAAATTTCGCCGATTTATTCTGGACCATCACTGTCTACAACGTCGAGAACCGCGCCATCATCGACAACGAAATTGAGCGTGCCGACGTGGGTTCTAACATTGAAGGGACAGTTAAAGATTCGCAAGGCAATTACACCTTCCACTTCTCGCCAACTAAGCCTGCTGGTGTAAATGAAGCGAATTGGGTGCAAACCCGAGAAGATGAAAACTGGTTTGTTTACTTCCGCGCTTACTCACCAAGTAAAGCATTTGTAGCGCAACAGCCAGAAACCTTATTGCCTAACTTTAAGCGCGTGGACTAGCCGTTAAGTCTATGTACTAACGATAAAGTTCACTGCGGCCTACGATAAAAGAGGAGCCTCAGCGCTCCTCTTTTTAATCCTGCTACCTTTCTAGCCTTCAAAGGCGCTGCGAAATAAACTCAACTAGTTGTTTTTCTGATTCTTGAAACAATTCCATGATTTAAAAGAGTAAAAGGGTTATACATAATAATGTGTTATCTAAATTACTGAAATTATCATGACGCTCAAAGAGATCCTTAACATTCCCAATGTCCGCTACTTCTTAATGTTTAGAAGCAGCTACTTTGCGCGTTTTTACTACCCTATATTCACCCTACTTTATTTAGATTACGGGTTAACCCTGTCTCAATTCGCGATGCTCAATGTAGTTTGGGCGGCCACCATTGTGCTTGCTGAAGTACCGTCGGGTGCATTCGCCGATACCTTAGGCCGCAAGAAACTGGTGGTGCTGTCTTCGATTGTGATGTTTGTTGAGATCGCCATGATAGCGCTAGTACCAACCGGAAACCCCGACTTGGTATTCATAGTCTTTCTAATTAACCGGATTCTCAGTGGCTTAGCGATGGCACTGGCCAGCGGTGCTGACGAGGCATTGGCTTACGACACCTTAAAAAAACAAGGCAATGAAGAGTTGTGGCCGCGAGTGCTGCAAATTCAGCTTCGTGTCGCCTCAACGGTCGGTATCTTTGTCACACTAATTGGCGCGGCGATGTACGACGTGAACTTTATGGCGAACATCTTTCATTTCCTTGGACTATCTGAACCAGAAAGCACTAAAGATCTGATGCGTATTCCTGTGTTCGCCACCCTATTTGTAGCGATGATCGCCATCTATGCCGCGATTAATATGCGCGAAGAGAAAAAGGTAATGCCAAACGACCAAATCAAATTGGCAACCACCATCGCCAGCCTTAAATTAACAGCTGACACAGGTAAGTGGGTACTTACTACGCCTTACGTGCTGTTCATGTTGTTGTATTACAGCCTGTTCGAACACACCTCAAGAATGTTCCTAACCATGAACAGCCAATATTATCTCGCCATCGATATTCCTATTATCTACTTCGGTTTTATTGGCGCGGGGATCAGTTTGCTTAAAATCATATTGGCGGGGCAAAGCCGTAGGTTGGCAGAAAGCATCGAACCTAAAACCTTCATTGTGGTTATGGGTTTAGCGAACATGGCGACCTACTATTGGATCAGTTTAGGTTGGTCGGTCTATGGTGTGCTCCCTGCACTGGTACTGATCTTTATCATCATGACAATGAACATATTCATCAGCTACCATCTGAACAAAAAAACGGAATCACACAACAGAGCCACCGTTCTCAGCTTCAAAGGCCTGATGTTTAATCTCGGATATGGGCTGATCGGCATTTTGTACGCTTACTACTATAAACTGGTGTCTCAGGGCTACACCGAACAAGAAATAGAACAGAACCTCGCTTTCTTAGCTTCACTGTCTTCGTTTTTCTATTACTTCACTCTGCTGTTCATTACGATCAGCGCACTGTTCTATTTCAAGAACCGAAAAGCGCCCATTTTTTGAGGCGGCTAGCTATATTGTTTTGAAGTTCAATGAACTGACTCTTCAAAGGTTAGCTCGCACAAAGTTCTGATTTACCCAAATAGACTATCGCCTGAAAATAGACGCTCAATAAACAAACAAGCCCCTTCTTCTATTGGTTAAATTTGTTAATATAATCATAATTTTATATAACACACGGAAGCGTCATGTCATTTAGTTGGATAGCCTTTACTCTTCTCGCAGCCTTCAGCCAATCTTGGCGCAATGCCTTTCAAAGCAAGTTAAGTGGCACCATGAGTGTGGCTGGCGTGACGTTGGCGCGTTTTATTTGGGCTGGCCCAATCGCCCTTATTTACCTCTACGCCCTCTATCAATGGCAGCCAGTCTCCGCACCGGATTTTTCGGGTGAGTTTGTTTTCTACATTATTGCAGCAGCCATTATGCAGATCCTCGCGACCGGGTTAATGGTGATGTTATTTAAGCTCGAAAACTATGCGATAGGAGCAGGCTTAGCCAAGTGTGAAGCCCCCGTATCTGCTGTGTTATCCGTATTGTTTTTTGGTACTGCTTTGACACTAACAGGTTGGGTCGGCGTGCTTATTGGCACGTTAGGCGTACTAATCATGAGTAGCGCTTCTGGCTGGCGAAGCTTGTCTCCGAAAGTATTTTTGTTAGGTATGGCGTGTAGTACCGCTTTTGCTTTAACGTCTCTTTGGGTACGTGAAGCAAGCTTGAGTATCGGGTTACCCTTCCCTCATAGCGCTGCATGGGTGCTGTTCCTCGTCATTTCCCTTCAGACAGTGATTATCTGTACGTATCTCTTTTTCAGAGAGCGAGACACGCTGCGCCAGATATTCAAGAAGTCGAAACTAGTCATCATGACAAGCTTAGCGAGTGTTATCGGTTCTCTGGGTTGGTTTAGCGCGATGTCGCTTCAAGCCGTGCCGTACGTAAAGACACTCGGGCAAGTCGAAGTGATCTTCATGGTGTTGATATCCTATTTCTGGTTAGGGCAAAGCATCGCGCGCAAAGACATTCTTGCGCTCATCTTGCTTTCTATCGCAGCAGTATTGGTTATGTGGCAGTGACGAGCTCGTTAATATGACTAGGACAAATTGAAGTCATATTGCGACCGTTTGTTTTCGCTTGATATAACGCTTTGTCGGCTCGGCTAATAAACCCATTCCAACTCTCATGTGGGTGAAGCTGAGCAACACCAAAACTCGACGTCAGAAACATCTCATTTCCTTGCACTGCTGAGATCTCTGAAATAGACAATCGCAGCTTACAAGCAATAACCTGAGCTTGTTGAAAATCGACATTAGGCAATAAAATCATTATCTCGTCTCCGCCAAAACGAAACGCACTGGCTTTGGGCGATGTTTTTATCGCACTTTGAACCATTTCAGCAAAAGACTTGATCACGAGATCACCCACAATGTGTCCGTGTTGGTCATTGATCGACTTAAAATTATCAATATCCATCATAATGGCACTGACAGGTGTACTCCCCGCCTGCTTCATGATGACTGGTACCATTTCATCTAATGCTCTGCGGTTTCCAAGTGCCGTCAAAGGGTCACTGTAAGATAGGTCATGAATAGACCTAAGCAACCTTGCATTAATCAACCAGAGCATCGTGAAGCTCATCGATACGATAAGAACAATACTCACTAAAAAGGCAAGCTGATGAATGAGTGCAGCCGCCATGAAATCCTGCAACTCAGCTGAAAATAGCGTCACCATTACTCGGAAAACCATAAACCCGCCATATATCGTAAATGACAAGGCCATCATCCGAATACCTAGGGTCAAGTCATCACGCCGGCCCTTTAATACCGCAAAGGCAGTGCAAAGAGTCACAAAAGCCAGATATAAACTAATGAGGATAATTCGAGCCTTGATGGAAGGCTCATAGAACGTGAAGTAAATAAAACATGGCAAAAGAGCCAACATCATTAGACTACTGAGGTAGGTGCATTTGAGAGAGTATTCTCGAAACAGACATAAGCTATACAAAGCGAGATGAAAACCAAGCGCAATGACCATATTGGCACCAATAACGGTGATCCAATCAGGGAACTCCCCTCTTAGGCTTAACATCAACGGCCCAGTTCCGATAACAAATATTGAAATGGAAAAGATTGAAAGCCCTTTAATCGGCTGTTGCGTGAATTGAAATAACAATAAGCCAATACAGTAAATGAAAGAGAACAAAATAATAATAAAATTAAGTGTTCTCATATCCAGCGAAAAACCATCCATGATTTTCTATCTTCCATACGCAACCAAATTTCAACATGGTTAATAATCATACAAACCAAAGAAACATTCACTATATGAATCTTTGTATTTTATAAAATAAGGGATAGATCACATATGCAGAGATTCTTGTCGCATGAGTCCATGATCTGAATAGGCATGTAAAACTCGTCCACATATGGCTTCATAGCATCACGGAATCTACAGGCTTCTGCACTCGTTACTTGGTTGAATGACGACTGTCTGGCATTATGCGCCCAAGAAATCTCTAGGGGCTGTTGACCTTTCGAGCTGGGTTTTGCAGCATCTTGTGGGAAATTTATACAAGGAAGAGGCTTTGACGTGTAGCTGGCCTACATGAAAAGCCGATAACGCAGTAGAAATGAACCACAAGAGCTGCCCGAAGGGTTCGAGCTAGGCGCCCCCACAAAAATCGTTTTATGCTTTGTTGAAGAATATTTGCTTAGAGTGACTAGGCTACATACTCTTCGCCGCGCCTAAAACGATTTTGACTAGGCGTCCCCATCCGAACAAAACTTAACCACGAAAGGTCAACAGCCCCTAGTTATTACACAGCAAAGAATGAACGAAGGTAATCAGTGGTAGAAAACAGCCAACAATTAAGTGACCGTTACGACGAACATGGTTACTTTGTTATCAGAAATTATTTCGATGAAGCTCAAATTGCATCGCTTAGAAAAGTCGTGCTGAAATTCCATGAATCATGGAAAGCAGACAACGAAGAATTCTATAAAGAAGAAGCATTTAACTCGTCTTTAATTACGGGAAGCGAATATTTGCTCGCCGACGATAGAAGCGTGCTTTTCGACTTCATCAGCTCGAAGCAAGTGATGAACGTGGTTGATGCGGTGATTCCGAACAAACCAGCATTCATGAATACACAGCTGTTCTTCAACCCGGTAAATCCGCAACAAAAAGACTTCTGGCATCGTGACTGTCAATACGACTACGACGTTGATGACCAAATGAAAGTCATCATGGAAACCCAGGTATTGCATCTGCGAGTGCCCCTTTTTGATGAGCCCGGTATGGAGCTTATCCCCGGCACGCACAAACGTTGGGATAACGAAGAAGAGTACAATGTTCGCCAAGAAGAAAACGGCAAAGTGAGCAGCGATGACATCTCTGGTGGTAAGCAGATACCATTAGCCGCCGGTGACTTATTGGTTTTTTCAGCGGATATGATCCACCGAGGCCGATATGGCTTGGATCGTTTGGCTTTGGATATTTTGATCTTTGATTCGGCGGCAGACTATGTCGACTACGTTGATGATGACTGTTTACCAACACCAGCCATGTTGAGCAATATTACCGATCCAAGATTGTTTATGAACACGCTGCATTTGAAATCGATGTTGTGCTCGTAAACGATGAAAGCAGTTACATCAAAAGTCACATGACTTGAAAATAATAACAAATATGTTCACATTTATTTCATAGCGCTCGCAATAAGATAGCTTCATATTCAATATTCGAGATAAGCAATATGAAAAAATTAATTACTAGCATGTCACTACTTACAGCACTTGTTTCGGGTGCTGCTTTAGCCGAAGTGAATGGTGAAGATTTTAACGAATTCCCTAAGCAAGATGCGGCTCACTGTTTTGGTTGGGCGGCAGGCTTAGATAAAGACCAAGATTACGCTAAGTTTATTGTCGAGCTATCGAAAGATCGCACAGTGAGTGTCAAAGAAGATCCTTATATAATGGAAGAGTTCGGCACTGCAATGGGTTATTCAGAAGCGATGTTAGAATTTGCTGGGAAAGAAGCTGCGGATGCTAAATATAAACTAGTCTGCGATCCAATCAAACAAAGCTATGGCTTTTGATCGCGGGGTTTCAACGCTACGTCAAAAACTTGATGCAAAGGCTCCACATGGAGCCTTTAAAGTGTACTGACTCAGTCAGGCATTCCGAATAGTAAAACTTATTTATGAGCCTTCGCGATTTTCATTCCATGTATCCAGAACAAATTTTAATTGAACCAGGCAACAACTCGTTCTTTCAAGCTCGCATTCTTTCTCCAAATCCAATACAAGCCTTCCTCTAGCTCTTCAACGCTCATACGACTTGGCTGATAAACCGGATGGCTACCATCGTACTTGGACCAATCTTTAGTAAGAAGTCGTCCTTCTCGCTCTAGCTGACTAAAAGACTCCGAACCGGGAAACGGAATCATGTAGTGCGGGATCACCTTATCAACCTTGATATCTTCGACGAACTTCTGCGTTTGTTTGAAGATAGAAGTGTCATGTTCATCAAAACCGAACAAAAAATCTCCCCATACTTCAATACCATGAGATCTTATCTCAGCGATGTACTCTTTCATTTTAGATGGTTTCACAAAGCCTTTTTTCTGAGCCTTTAAAGCCTCTTCAGATGGCGTTTCTATGCCTAATAATACAGCTTTGAACCCTGACTTCACCGCAGCACTAAGCAATTCGGTGTCACGAGCAATCAAGACTGTCGTTTCCCCATAGAAGCTCATGTTAAGCGGCTCAATGGCCTTAAATAGTGCCAAAGCATATTCACGGTCATGAGTGAGATTGTCGGAGTGTAACTCAACCCACTCAATACCTAATGTCTTGAGATCCGCTAACTCGCTGACGATATTTTCGATTGGCCTTTTCTGGAACTTATCAAAGAACCTTGGCACTAAACAGAAGTTACATTTAAATGGGCAACCTCTTGTCACAACTACTGACCATGTATAATTGTACGCTTCAGGATTGATGATATTTGTTGGGTATGGATTGAGCATACTGAGATCGACAGGCTCGGAGCTTTCATAAATAGGCTGTAGCGAACCAAACTCAGCGTCACGGAGTAACTGAACCCAGTAGTTCTCAACTTCTCCCATCGCCAAACAATCCGCATATACTGCCGCTTCTAAAGAGTTAAACTGAGTATGTAACCCCCCGAGTATGACTGTTTTGCCTTTTTTCTTATATTTAGAAGCTAGCTCATAAGCCCGATAAGCATCTGGAGTCGACATAAATATCACCACCAAATCAGCATCATTATAAAGGTCGGCTTTTGCACCTATGGTCTCATCAACCATATCTAACTTGTACCACTTTGGTGTCGCAGCAGCGGCGGCAAAGATGTTTTGTGGAGGTCCCCCCGTAGAGGCTTTGTATTTTGAGTAATCGCTGCCAGCAGACGCTTTAATTAAATAGATTTTCATAACGTATCCTAATTATTAAATTTTGCTTTGCTACAAAGAGCTAAAAAACTCAAAGACTCTATTGTCCATATAGAAATATACCCCTCCCATCACAAACCAACTGATGATGATTAAGGTAAACAAAACTGGATGTTCTTTTAGCTCAATACGTTCAACAAAGAAGGCTTCTTTTGCGCGAAGATTTTCCCATCCCCAAAACCAACAAAATAACCCCCAAATCAGAAGTAGATGAAACTTAAGAGCAAACAAGGCCATGGTCAGAGCCAGCAATGTTTTCCACTTAGACATTACTTCAGGCACGTTCATCTTTCTTAACTCCCAGTTATTAAACTAGGAATCATTGTAAATAGGTGTTGGTCAACTTTTGGTTAACTAATTTCAATTTAAACAATCGATTGCCAACAACATCGATGTTAAGCAATATTAGCGACCCAAGATTGTTTATGAACACGCTACACTTAAAATCAATGCAGTACTCATAATCCATAAAGGTGCCCTAACTATGACTGACACTAAGCAAAATACCCGAATTAGCCAGTTCCGTTTCGGTCAGCCAAAAGAATCTCTCAAGTTAGAACATGTCGCTTTAGGGGCGCTAGACAAAGATAAAGTTCGCGTACAAATTGAAGCGACTAACATCAACCCTAGTGATCTGTTGTCGATTTATGGTGTGGGCCAATACAAACATAGCCACCAGCCGCCGAGAGTACCGGGATTTGAAGCGGTAGGAAGAGTTGTAGAGTCCAGTCATACTGAGTTTGCGGTAAATCAGCGAGTGCTCGTAGCAACCAGTGGAACATGGCAGACCTATGTCGATGTATCACCTGATGACCTGTTCCAAATTCCTCAGCATCTAGAAAATGGCTACGCCTGTCAGTTGTACATTAATGCGCTAACTGCATGGGTGTTGACGACAGAAGTGGCTAAGCTGACCCAAGAAGATGTGTTGATCATCAACGCGGGCAGTTCAGCCATCGGTAAGATCTTCTCCCAGTTATCAGCATCACTCGGCTTCAAAATCATTGTCGTTACATCACAGCCGACACAATACCCAATCACTTCCAGTTGGGTGTTAGATGCAAACGACGATTTAGCTTCTCAAATTAAGGCTTTAGGCTTGCCGATGCCAACCGTTGCCTTTGATGCAATTGGCGGCTCACCCGGAACCGATCTTATTCACACCCTTGGCAACAACGGGCGCTTTATCAACTATGGGACGCTGTCTCTGGATTTTTACGAACCACGCTTCTTTGAGTACGCGAAAAGCCAACACATCGATTTCAGCACCTTCTTCTTACGTTATTGGGAGGAAGCGGAAGGTAAAGATGTTCGCCGTGATACGTTCACGACCATGCTAGATCACTTCATCACAAACGACATACAGCTCGACGTCGACCGCTACCTGCCATTCGATGAAGTGCAAACCGCGATTGATCTTATTGAATCGAAAACCACACGATTAGATGGCAAGATCATATTGCTTCCTTAGTACATCGTTGATCGCGATAACTTGCGCTCGTGTTAGGTAACCCTCCTAACACTGCGTTAAACGGGGGAGTTTAAAAAGACGTAATCACTTCAAATAAATAACGTTTGTATGTTTCGGTTTGCTCAACCCAGTTTCAAGTTTTTTCGACAGCGTTTCCGCACACATAGGTTTGGCTAAGAGATAACCTTGTCCGTAGTCACAGTCCGATTGCGCTAAGAAGCTTGACTGGACAGTTGTTTCAATTCCTTCAGCAACGACCTTAATACCTAGCTGGTGAGCCATTGAAACAACTGCCGCACATAAAGCTCGGTCATTCATATCGTACTCAAGATCATTGACAAAGCTTCGGTCAATTTTCAAACCATCAATATTGAACTCTCGTAAGAACCCTAGTGAAGAGTATCCGGTGCCAAAATCATCTAACCAAACTTTGATCCCCATACTCCTAAGGTCGTCCAACGTTTTCTTTGCGCTTACCTTATCAAACATTAGGGCCGTTTCGGTTACTTCTATATGTAACCTTGTAACTTCAACTTGATGTTTTTGTGTTTGATATTGGAATGTTCGGAGTGCCTTATCGCCATAGAGCTGCTTTGGAGACAGGTTTATCGCAACATAAAATTCGGGAGGAAGGTGATGTCTTAAATCCCACTCCTGAATATCTCTGCAGGCTTGCATTACTATCCAATCACCAAGTGTATGAATAATATCCGTAGCTTCAGCAATAGGAATGAACTCAATAGGAGAAATATTGCCTTTTGTAGGATGCTGCCAACGTATCAGGGCTTCAACTCCAACGACATGCCCTGCTTTCAGGTCAAACTTTGGTTGATATAAGAGCCTAAACTGAGAGAAGTCATCGATAGCGGCTCTAAGCTCCTTTTCTATGACTCCCCTTGCTAGTATCTTCTGCTCGATTTTTTGGTTGAAGAAACAGTACCTACCTTTGCCGTTTTCTTTGGCGCTGTACATTGCCATATCTGCACTTTTAACCAAGTCTTCAGAGGCGTCTCCCGAATCAGGAAATAATGCAACACCAACACTCGCACCAACCACTACCGATTCACCTACGGAATTGAGGTAAATAGGCTGTTTTAGTGAGTACACAATATCAGAGGCAAACTTAGATACTGTCTCCTTTGTCTTAACTCCTGATAAGCGGAGTAAGAACTCATCCCCTCCAACTCTTGCGATCATGCATTGAGACTCTTCCTTTGTGGTCATTTGCCCCATTTTTTTTAATGAGTTAGTTAACGTCTTAGCCACTTCACTTAACAGCTCATCTCCAGCTTGGTGCCCAAGGTTGTCATTGACTCGTTTAAACTCGTCCAAATCGATAAAAAAAACCGCAAACACCTCTTTTGACTGTTTGCATCGATGAATACACCGTTCAAGACATTTAATAAACTGAGAGCGATTCGGTAACTTAGTCAGTGGATCGTTATAAGCTAAAAACTCAACTTCCTCATTCCGCTGCTTGAGGCTTGAATCCATACTATCAAACGCCTGAGCAAGTTCTCCGAGTTCATCACTGCGCTGAATGTTGTTTGGTACTTGGAAAATCCCTTTACTGATGCGTTTCGAATGTTGTAGGAGTTGATTAATCGGACGAATCATCGTCTTAGCTAATAACATGGAAAAGAGTAAGCTGACCAGACACATGAACATCGTCAAGGTTATGCTCAACACCGCGCTATAGCTTCGACTTGACTCAGTAATATCCTTGATAATGGTGTTATTTTTCTCGATGTCGTCTTTCACAGCCTTTAAGGAGTAGCTCATCACTATGCCACCTAACCGAGTCTTATTCATCGTGATTGGCCGCGCAACAATCAGTGCTGATGAATTGATTTCTGTGTAAGCTTCTTGCTTATTCAAGACATTTTCTTGCACCCTTGGCATATCCAAGTTGGAGCCATAACCGAGTACTACATCTTCTCCTGTATGAACTATCAGACCATTAGCATCAAAAACCTTTATGAATATGACATCTTTATTTTCAAAGGCAGGCTCTAAAATAGAGTTAATATTATCGATATCATAAAAATACATCGGATCAAAAAGTGCATCTGAGAGGTACTCAACCGTTTGTTCTGCTTGACTCTGAGCTTGGGAAGTAAAGTTCTCTGCAATATTCGTTGCCGTTTCTTCTAGAATTTCATCACTATAGTATGAAGATATCAGCCACTGAGACAAGGAAAGGCAGCCCATAGTCAAAACGACCATAAGCATGTTTCCGAGAACCAATTTACCTTTTAACTTCATAAGCAATAACTTCTCTAGTTAACGGGAGATGTATTCATCAACCAGTCGTTTTTGCGCTTCCGCCCAAGAAATGCTTTCTACAATCTCTGGTGTGATAGCATCAAACTTTTTCGTCTTCTTATAGGCTTTCAAAGCCAGTTTACCTTCCTCACTTTCATGAGCCGCAAGCAATACTAAGAGCATGTTTTGCTTAAGTTCGGAGGAGAGATCAGGGCGTATTAGTACTAGTGAGCGGGGAATCGCTTGAGAAGTATGGATTACCTGTAACTGTTGTTTTACCTGCTCGGGAATTTCTTTCTCCCAATCGAGATTACTAAATGCAGCTGACGCAACAATATTACGATGAACCCAGCTCATCATGTTAGATTCTCCTCCAGACTTTGAATATTCATCGGAGAAAAAATAACCCACCTTGTCTTTCGGTGGATATTCTCTAGGGGAGCTTAGCTCATAGAGCTTATATCCTTGCCCAAGCAGTATCGCCGCAGGGACAAGAAATGCACTAGTAGAACCGACATCCTCAAAGACAACCGTTTTGCCTCGCAGATCACCTAGGGAGTCTACCCCGTTATCGCGTTTGGAAAAGAAGATTGAATGATATTCCGCCACACCGCTTTTCCATCGTCTTGCTAAAAGTTCAGCACCCGAATATTGCATTAATTCCTGTGCTGCAAACACCGTTTCAGAAACCAGATCTACCTGACCGCTTTTTATCCAACGAGCCATTTGACGAGAGTCGCGGGCGACAACAACTTGGCCTGTTTTGATACCATAGTTAGATAGGTTTTCAGCTAAGTAATCAGCAAAAGGCTGTGCACGTTTGAATGCTTTTTTGGGGTTAGAGCTAATAACCCCTATGATTATTGTTTCTTCACGCAAGGTGCTTTTCGTGTCTGCACTAGCGGATACCGTGAAAAGCGAACAAACAATTACTGCTAGCAGTATAACAAACTGTTTACAAATGGACTGACAACTAAACATGCACGCACCAAAATGTGATATTTATCCCAATATTAAAACTATAATATTCGAAAATCATAGAATCTGCCATCTTGTATTAGCGATTAGTGGTGTAAGTACACAATCGCGAATAAATTAATCTCATTACGTTAACAACAAGTTGTTATTGCGTCTTCTTACGTGAAAATTTAGAGCAAATAGTCTTTACTCTAAGATCATAAACGTGGTCACGAACCATCTAACAACAAATTCGAAAACATCTTTGATGGCTTAAACATTCCCACCAACATCTGTATTCTCCCTCGCACTGATCTATTTCCCTCTTATCGAAGTACAAGTTATTAATAATTCGATATAAATCGCTCTATTGTTTGAAATTGTTGTCTACAGTTTTATAGAGCTTGTCGCTTCGATAATTGCCACAAGTAATGACACCTTTTGATGGTAAGTCTTGGTTATAAGGAAAGGAAATGGAAAGCCTAATTGTCACACTCAAGCACGCCAGCAAAAGCTTTGTTGATGGCAAAGATACCCATCACGTGCTGGAAAATGTCGACTTCGCTTTGGCGACAGGGGCAAGCGTGGCTTTGACTGGGGCGAGTGGCAGTGGAAAGAGTACTCTGCTTAACATTATTGCGGGGTTTGAACCTCTATCCGGTGGAGAATTGTGGCTTGATGGCGAGAACACATCAAATTGGAAAGATCCACAATGGAGCCGATTTCGTCATCAAAAATTGGGCGTTATCTTTCAACAGTTCAACTTATTGACCCCACTCAACGTAAAACAAAACATCGCCTTCCCTCTTCATTTAAATCAACAGAAATGGGGCGACTGGTGCGATTATTTAGTTGATGCATTGGGCATCAGTGAGCTACTCGAAAGACACGTATCCGCACTCTCTGGCGGTCAGCAACAACGGGTGGCAATAGCGCGTGCGCTTGCCCATAAACCCAAACTATTGCTTGCCGACGAACCCACTGGCAACCTCGACCAAAAAGCAGGGTTAGAGGTTATGAAGCTGCTGAGTGAAACCACTACACAAGGTAACACTGCGGTGCTTTTGGTTACGCACAGCCCAGAATGCGCCAGCTTTATGCAGACAAAATTGGTGTTAGACGATGGTTGTTTAAGGAACGCAGATCTAACCCCAAGAGCAGCAACGTTGTGAGTCATTCAATGAAGCAAACTGGCTTCGCTCAGAACCAGCTCACACATACCAAACTGACTCTGAATCTATTCGCGGCACACTATCGTCAATCACCATTGCAAGCCGCAGCGATTCTGATCGGCATTGTGTTAGCGGTCACCTTGTTTGTCGCAGTGCAAGCCATCAACCTCAATGCCAAGCGCAGTTATGCAGAATCTACCGAACAACTTAGCGCCCAAGCGCAGAACCTTATCATTCCACCAGCAGGGCAAAACTATTTGTCGGAATCGCTCTACTTCAGCTTAAGACAAAGCGGATTAAGCGCAGCACTGCCTGTTATAGAAGGGCGAGTAAGAGACGAGCAAGGCCGACGCTGGTCAGTTCAAGGCAGTGAGCTAATCGCCGCCCTCACTTCAAGAGCTCGCCACGCTCGCATCGACGAACAAAGCAACACTCAAACCAAAGAACCAAACATTTCCCTGTTCGACAATGCCTTACCTTTGCCGCAACTCTTAGCGGGTGAACCCATTGTGATGATGAGCCAGTCGCAACACCATAACTTGGGAGGAGTAGACACACTCACTTTGGATGAAGTGCTCACCAAAGTCGTGGTATTGCCAGATGAATGGCAGCTCGGTAGCCGAATGTTGATGGATATTGGGTTCGCTCAGCAACTGCTTAACAAGCAAGGGCAACTGAGCTACATCGCTATTTTTGACACTAAGAGCGACACGAACAGCAATACTCAGGATAAATGGCAAAGCCTTATTGGCGAGCAAGGGCAATGGATATCCAACAACCAAAGCACGGATCTCGGTTCAATTACCGATAGCTTTCACCTTAACCTCACCGCCATGAGTTTGTTGGCGTTTTTAGTTGGCCTGTTCATCGCTTACAACGGTGTGAAGTACAGTTTGCTGAAACGTAATCGGCTGTTGGTACAAATTCAACAAGCTGGGATTGCGCCAAGCATCGTATTTTCAGCTCTGTTAGTCGAGCTGACTGTTTTAGTCACACTGGGCGCGTCGCTTGGTTTCATTCTCGGCATTCAACTCAGTCATTGGCTACATCCCACCGTCGCGATAACGCTTGAGCAACTGTATGGTGCAACACTGCTTCCCGGCAAATGGCAGTGGCAATGGTTAGTGCAGGCACTGCTGCTCACGCTGGCCGCAACGCTTGTCGCGTGTTGGCAGCACTTTAAACAGCGGGTGCGACAACCCCTCTCTTCCCATGGTGGTTTCTATCAAGCGCCGGAAGCGTCTAACGAAAATCAGCTGTTTGTTATAGGGTCAATATTAACCATTGTCGCGTTAGCAGGGTTATGGCTGAGCGAACATCACCGCTTCACCATGGTATGGCTCGGTGTGTTAGTGGTGTCGATTCCATTGTATTTGCCCAAAACGCTCAGCGTGCTAGCGAACTGGAGCGAAAAACGCACCCAATCGGGGTTAATACAATATCTGTTCGCTGAGCTGCGTGAACTTATCTCCCCGCTCTCCCTTGCCATGATGGCGTTGCTTCTCGCTGTCACCGCCAATGTGGGAATGAATACCTTAGTCGGCAGCTTTGAATCCACGTTAAAGCAATGGCTTGAACAGCGCTTACATGCCGATATTTACGTTAGCCCTGCCCAAGGTGAAATCGCGAATGTGGAACGTGCGTTAGAGCAGTTTGAAAATGTTGAAAACGTTTATAAGCAATATTATGTCGACGATAACTTGCAGGGCTTACCTACTTTGCTCGGCACCAAAGACAAAGACACACTTGAGCAAACCATGGTATTTCAATCCCACCTTGATGATTTCTGGACGCGCTTTTACCAAGGTGAATTCGTGGCGATCAGTGAACCCACTGCGGTGAAGCTCGGCTTGTCCCTTGGAAACCAACTCAAGCTCGACGCTATCCAAGACAAAACACTCATCGTCGGGGCGATTTTCCACGATTACGGCTCACCGAATGGCGAAGTGTTACTTGCACCTAATTTATGGCTCGAAAGCGGGTTTACTGACTTACCCTCCAGCTTGGGAATCAAAGTTTCTGGCGACCCACAAGTGGTGTACGAACAGCTACGCCAACAACTCAATCTGCACCCAAGTCAGCTTTACGATCAAGCGCAGATCAAATCGATCGCTTTAGATATCTTCTCACAAACCTTTGCTATCACTCGGGCGCTTAATGGCGTCACTTTAATGGTGGCGGTGATAGGGTTGTTCTGCGCCTGTTTCATGTTGCTCGATGCACGCAAAGCCGCCATTGCAAGGTTGTATGCACTCGGTGTTAGTCAGCGAAAATTGATGGCGATGGTGGTCGGGCAAATCGTTGTTCTGGTCACCTTCACTCTGGTTATCACTTTACCACTCGGCGCCATGGTCGGTTATGTGTTAACGGACATCGTCACCCTGCGCGCCTTTGGTTGGAGCTTAAATTACGTATGGAATTGGAGTGACGCACTCAGCATCGCAGCCATCACCATTCTTGTGGCTGTGTTTGCGACCTTGATTCCACTGTGGCGTTTGGTCAGTAAACCCGTGGTATCCAGTTTGCAAAGTGAGGTGTTGTGATGAATCGATCAATGAGAGTTTTCGTTCTCACACTTGGCATCTTGCTCCTTTTAGGGTGTGAGGAGTCCACTCAACCATCAGCTCAAAATATGGGTTCGATACTCGGTACTGAAACACAAACCGAGAATGAAACGGCAATCGATCAAGCGCAATTTTCTCCGGTAGTAAAAGGTATCGAGATCACCTTCCCTGCCGACCATCAAGCACACCCTAATTTTCGTCATGAATGGTGGTACTTAACCGCAAACTTAATTGATGAAGACGGCAATGCGTTAGGCGTGCAGTGGACACAATTCCGCTTCGCGGCTGCACCACTGGAAAGTGGCAATAGCACTAAGGAAACTACGTGGCAAAGTCAGCAAATCTACATGGCACACAGCGCAGTCACCACTAAAGATAAGCACTACGCCGATGAAAAGTGGTCACGTGACCAAGCTGAACTGGCGGGTGTCAGCACTTCCCCATTTCGTGTCTATCTTGATGACTGGCAATGGAACTCTTCAAGCGATGATCTATTCCCCGCAACCTTGGATGCTAATTCAGATCAGTTTGGCTACTCGCTTAAGTTAACCAGCAACGCGCCTTATCAAAAGCAAGGCGTACAAGGCTACAGCACTAAAAGTAGCGATGGCAAAGTGGCTTCCTACTACTACAGCCAACCATTCATTAATGTATCGGGCGAGGTAACTATTGATGGAGTAACCCATCTGGTTTCTGGCAAAGGTTGGATAGACAGAGAATGGAGCTCTCAGTTTTTACTCGACTCGCAACAAGGTTGGGATTGGTTTGCGCTAACGCTGAGTGATGAAACCAGTTTGGTGGTATTTCAACTTCGAAACTCAACAACAGGCAAAGCCAGTTATTCCCATGCAAGGCTGATGAAACAAAATGGCTCTGGCATCGCGATTAAGCAGCAAGACATCCGCTTAACCGCTATCAAGCAAACAGAAATCGACGGACGCGATTATCCAACAGAATGGCAAGTTTCGATTCCAACTCAACAAATCGAACTGACCGTCTCGGCACTCAATCCAGAAGCAAAAATGCCACTGTCTGTACCCTATTGGGAAGGGCCAATCGTTATTGAAGGAACACACTCTGGTACGGGCTATATGGAGTTGACTGGGTACTAAGCATACCGGCACGAGCACCATTACGATCCAAAGCTTTTGCTATACCGAAAATTTTACTACCGTGGATATAACTTTGTAGATCTCGACTTAATTCATTGTTTTGTCGAGGGAAAACGTGAAACCCATCGCAATACAACCCCTATTTCAAATACAACGATGTTTAAAGAGTAATACCCTAAGAACCTTCGCTAAGGCAAAGTCATATATTTCGAGAATATTGTTATTGTGCTAATGGACACTTACTTTTCTTACAAGACAAATAACGATAAAAAGGAGTTCGCAACAAATGAAAGCATCACTTAAATTTATCACTCTTTTGATCTTAGTTATTTCAATTCTAGGATGTGAAGATAAAAACGACGTCTATGCTGACCCTCCTAGCCATCTATTAGAGCAACTAGAAGCATACTTCCCACTGTCTATTAAGTATGTAAGAAAAAATGAACAAATAGCACTAACCCAAGGTATCCCTTTACTACCTCAATACGTTGAAATTGCACATAAGATTGGCATCAAATATCCTGAAAAAATCCGCGTACATTATGCCGATTCAATTCCTTTGCCTGAAAATGAATCGTTGCTATTTCAAATGCAACGTTTGGGGCTTGACTCTCCTTACTTTACGGGTTCAACATTTGGTTATGGCATTTGGATCGCTAACAAAGCAAAAGGTGACAAATTACTACTTTCTCATGAATTGATTCATGTAAAACAAGTCGAAGATTTGGGGCTTGAAGCATTTACTAAAAAGTATTTATTGCAACTAGCCATCTTTGGTTACGTTGAAGCACCGATAGAAATCGAAGCTTATGAAAATGCAGGTAAATACTTATAGCCTTATTCATTATTAAACTACTTGTCAATCGATTCAACGCACTCCAATAGCACTTTGTAATGATTAGTTTTTTTGGTTAGAGTACTCGCATATTTTTTTGCGTATATAACGTTTACGTATATAGCTTCGTCGTATAGTTTCCACAAATTGACAAGGCATTAGGTGTTCGAGAGAATTATGAGTGACTACCAACTGACTGTGATTAGCCAAGTTTGGGTTTTATTAGCCTTCTACCCCATGGTTTCTTATCTCTACTACTTAAATTCCAGGTCGATTGCTCAATCTGCTCACGGCCTATTATCCTTAGTTGGATTTTTTTATGCTGTTGTTGCATGCGAATTTACTCAGTTTGACCCCCTGTATTATTGGTATTGGCCTATTGGTCTGTTTTTTGTCCTATCTTTGCTTTCAACAATCTACTCATTTAAAGCCTTTAAAGGGAAGAAATTAGTGCATCTCATTCATGTGGTTACCATCCTCTCGAATGTACTGACCAGTTTTGTTTCGTTAATGGCGGTAGCCCATGATTGGATATAAGCGCCAAACAAATATTTAAGATTTCGAAGGTCTTGCCACGCGACTGCTTGCCAACCCACTCGTGATATGAAAAAGCCATCACGAGGATGGCAATTTACGATTAGAGATTATGGAGGCATACCTTCATAACGCTCGTCTAAACGCTATTTAGTCAAATCGGCTTTGATCTGATCAACTTGATTCGCCAAAGAAGTATCTTGGAAATATTCACTGTGTGTTTTTCCTAAGTACAACTTCTTATATGCTACTCGTTGATCCAACTTGTCTTTAACAATAGTGCCTTGTGCCAACTTATTGTTTAACTCAAGCGCAATTACGGAGCTGTCTGAGACTATACTTCCTTTCGTATCGTAGTAACGAACTTGGCTGATATTCGCATCAAATGGGTCACAGTAAGCCGCTCCCAAATCACCATTTTCAATAATGCTGCTGTATTGTGCTTCGCTGATAGGCGTCTCTTTGTTTAGTACGAACTGGCTCCCTCGTACACACCAATTAATTCTTGTTCCAACACCTGGGAAGTATGCCGAGATCAAGTTAACTGCATAGTATGTATCTGGGGCTGACTGGTTTAATTTTGCATATCTATCAATCACCTTACCGCCAACAACTTGGAACTCAACTTTGCCATTGTCATAAGACTCAAAGAAATAGCTATTTCTAAACATCTTGCTGAAATTGACGTTATCAACAAAGCGCCCACTGTCGGATGTGAAGCTTTTCAGTTGCTGCTTGTGTTGAATACTACCTGTTGTAATGTTCGTCACTAAACCAACCACTGTGTTTTTCGCAGCGTCACTTTGCCAAGCCGTATAGTTACTTATATTTTGTTGAGGTGTGCTTGTCTTAGCATCGGCATCTACACTGTACTTGTAACTAAGCTCGGTAATGTCCTGGCCTACTTTATTGACCTTGGCATATGACTTGTAACGACGCGCTTCGCAATCTTGAAAATTTGCATCATAGTAGAAATAACTGATCCAATCTTTAGCTTCGATAGCTTCGGTGGTGTGAGCAGAGTAATCGACAATTCCGTTTGCGCCATAAACACCATAGAAACCTTTGAGATCTTTTTGCTGCTTAGATGATAGCTCTTCATTAAATTCATCGTCCCAACCAATACTGTAAATATTAAACAGGTTTAGAGACTTGATACACTCTTTGATATCAGTACTACCTATAGCATTAGCTGTATACATGACGGGACTACTATAAGAGTTTTTTGCAACGTCATCTTTTGGATCTGCAACACTTCCTGATGCCGGGGTTATGGACATTTGAGGAACTACGGTTTTAGTCTTTTTAGGTGGTGGCGCAGCGCTATCGCTACCACCACCGCATGCAGAAAGTGTTACAGCTAATACTGATATCGTTGGGATAATAAATTTCAAATGTTTCCTCGGCATTTTGAGCAAGTGATTATATAAATGATCACTCAAATACGATCAAAAAACTAAATGCTTATATAACCAAATTCAAACCATTGACGAAACAGACGTGTACGTCCGCTATCAACACCGAATTTAATCTTTTAATAACAAAAACTTAAATATAAAAAGGGAAACATCAATTATTAATACATCGGATGAAAGAAACCAATCACAACAAACGGTTCTTATACTGTTCTGGCGTCTGGTTCGCGTAACGTTTGAACATTGTGATAAATGGGCTGGCTTGGTTATAGCCCAATGTAAGAGCCACCTCTTTGACCGATTGGCCGTTTCTTAACAAGTCCATCGAGTACAGATAGCGGACACGTAATCGCCACTCTGTAAAGCTCATTCCAAGCTCCGTCTGGCAGTGGCGAGAAAGGGTTCTTTCCGTGGTGTGGACACGTTCAGCCCAATCTTTCAGTGTCACTTCATCGGTTGGGTTTTCTTCAACAGAAGCCAATATAGGCGCGAGGTACTTATTGTCGGTCGAAGGCAAGAAGTGGTGTTCAACCTCACGCTGCGCAAGTTGGTCAAGCAGTACCTGAACGAGCCTTTGGTCTTGCTCTGTTTCCGCAACATTTATCCCACGATCGCGAAAATCATCGATGATAGAAGACACAATCGGCGTGATCTTTATAAGGCTGGTTTTATCTGG
Source organism: Vibrio sp. 10N.286.49.C3 (assembly GCF_041469545.1). Lineage (NCBI taxonomy): Bacteria > Pseudomonadati > Pseudomonadota > Gammaproteobacteria > Vibrionales > Vibrionaceae > Vibrio > Vibrio sp. 10N.286.49.C3. The sequence goes on along the minus strand of NZ_JBFRKT010000008.1, from coordinate 165,724 downwards.
CAGGTGTTGCGTGAGTTCTGGGGCGATATTTAGCGAGCAGTAGTCCAAAGGCTTACGGTTATAACTGCAGTGCATCACCCCGGCCGGTACCCAAATCGCTAGATGTGGTGGCGCTAGAAATCGAGTGCTTTCCGCTTCCATCTCTAATATACCGCCACTGATCAATTGAACCTGTCCCCATGAGTGGCTATGAACTCGGGTTTCAGTGTTCGAAAGAAACGCTTCAAAATTCATAAATACGTTGGATGGTGCCTTATCAATTGATAAGGATGGATGAAGGTTTCTGGAGTGTTTTTTCAAACTTGTCTTCCTATCGCGCCTGATGTCTTTATAAAGATACTTGTAAGTATAACGACCTGTCAAACTAGCCGCATCAACTCATTCGCCACGGAATTCACATGCATTATCTCTTACCATTTTTTACAGTCTGTATCTGGGGCGCCAATGCAATCGTCAACAAGCTTGCTGCAAGCACCATAGAACCTAGCGCGATGAGTTTTTACCGTTGGTTTTTTGCGATGTTAATTCTCACGCCTTTCTGTATTCGCCCAGTAATGAAACAGTGGGCTGTCATTAAACCAAACCTATCAAAATTAGCGTTCCTCGGCTTTTTGGGCATGGTGTTGAACCAATCTCTAGGTTATTACGCGGGCTTAACCACAACCGCTTCTAACATGGCACTGATCACTTCTTTGGTTCCATTGATCAGTGTGTTTTTAAGCGTCCCTCTGTTGCACAAGTCGATTTCTAGTTTGAGTATTGTTGGCGGTGTGTTGTCACTGTCAGGCTTAGCTCTGATGTTAGGTAAAGGCGACCCGTTATTCTTCATGCATCAAGAATTGACTCAAGGCGATGGCTATATGTTAATTGCGGCCTTTGTTTATGCTTCTTACTGTGTGTTATTGAAACGCTGGAAAATGCCAATCAGTAGCTGGGTGGTGATTTACATTCAGGGTCTGTTTGCTGTCGCGATGCTTACGCCACTTTGGCTTACCAGCGAACAGCTTTTACCACCGCAACAAGCGATCCCATTGATAGCTTACGCCGCGGTGGCCGCTTCAATTTTAGCGCCTTGGATGTGGGTGAAGGCGATTGACACGATTGGTGCTGACTCAAGCGCGATGTTTATGAATTTGATGCCAGTTATCGCGATTGTATTAGCTTCCACCTGGCTGGGCGAAAAGATTAACCAGTTCCACATCATTGGTGGTGTGATGGTGATTTCCGGTGTCATCCTTGCTCAAATCAAAAGAAAACCAAGGCTTGAGGCTCCCTTACCTCAGCAGAACTAACCCCGCTTAACCTGCGACAATGCCCCATTCCATTTTCCACTCAGTACCTGCCTCGTTAGCAGGTACTGTTGTTTATTGTCGATTTCTCGATTCATGCTCTCTGATTTTATTTTTCGTTCATGAAGCTTTTAAGTACGCTTAATAATGGTGTTTACTATTGCAATATCTCAGCAGCTCCCGTTTAATGCACTAAGTACGGTTTAATTATTCAAAGCGTTAGAATAACTCTCCAGAAAGCAGGTAACTGTTGCTCTAATCGCTCTCCTATGGTCACACGGCTCATGTAACCCAGGTCACTATGAGCCATTTAGAAACGTTATAGCAACGAAAGAACCGTCTAGTTACTTTGGTTTATACAAAAGTGAATACTTTAAAATTGATACCAATTTAGTTTTAACACCTTAACTCCCCGACAAATACAGATTATTACTGCAAAATGCATTAAAAGAATTTTCTAGCAATAATAAGAAAGGAAATATCTACGCGAAGGTTCTATACTTTCCGAACAGAAAGTGAGCTGATAAGAAAACAAATCTAACTATCGTTTTGGGATTAATTAAGATACCATCACTTTAACTAAACCAGATAAGCGACGGTTAGTTGGCTAACTCAAAAAGGTACCGACATGAGTACCACACGGCTTAGAAACACCTAGCATTCCGCTAGGTGTTTTTTTTTCAATCGATCCTTCCGCCAACTTGCTCGATAGAGTACTCCTCTGTTGGAGCGTCACGTCCACCTCCTTTAAACATCAATAGTCATCAACTCGCCATCTGTTTTAAAAAATAGTCTTGTTCGTGAGATTATCCGCTTTAATTTATGTCATCTTAAGTATATTGTTATTAGCAAGTAACGAGCATGTTATTCAGAACAATAATAATGAAGGAAGATAGATGAGCAGTCACAATAGCCGACAAGATGGTAAACGAGACGTTACTCTGCGTTTTTTAGCTGAACCCGGGGATGTGAACTTTGGTGGTAAAGTTCATGGTGGTGCCGTAATGAAATGGGTCGATTTAGCGGCTTACGCTTGTTCTGCTGGATGGAGTGGTAAGTACTGTATTACCGCTTACGCTGGTGGTATTCGATTCGTTGCTCCAATCCATGTGGGTAACCTTGTTGAAGTAAGTGCGAAGGTCATTTATACAGGTTCATCTTCTATGCACATCGCTATCGATGTTCAAGCCAGCGACCCAAAAGAACTCAACAACCGCCTAACGACTCACTGTATCGTTATTATGGTCGCTGTTGATGAAAATGGTAACCCGACTAAAGTGCCAGAATGGGTACCAGAAACATCAGAAGACATCGAATTAAGAGATTCGGCTATTCGTCTAATGAACATGCGAAAACAGATCGGTGAAGAGATGGAAGCACACGTAAAGTATCTTAAATAGGCGCCACTAGCAGATCTACCCTACAAAACCTTATTACGATGCCAGGCAGTACTTACTTGGCATTTTCAATTCCCTCTCTATACCCAAGTAAATCCGTTACACACCTAATGCTGACTATAAAGCGTGATACCCAGTCAAAAGTTAAAATGATCCGATACTTGTTCACGGATTTATTTTGACTGTAATAAAGTCGTCATTTTGCTCTGTTTAAATACCGCCAATCATAATGGATGTATTTAAATTTCTTGGAGCCACTTTTGAGCACGACATTTCCCACCCTTTGCGAATCTACACTGACGAACTTGAAGGCAGTTGAGTATCAATGGGTTAGAAGTTTGTACGTCGAAGGCTACGACACGAATGAAATTAACCACTATATCCAAGCTTGTTTTGGCGGTGATCAGACGTTTGCGGATCTGTTTCGTCGCGTAGCTCTTTATCAAGACAGCATCTATGTTTTACTTCAGCATTTAGGTTGCGCACCTTCTAGCAAAGAGTTTTAGTCTCACATCACCTCTTCCTTTTCTTCTTCCATTTTGGAAAAATTTACCACCAAATCAATAACTACCGCGAATGGCAACCACAAAACGTTAACACGAGTCTGCCTTTGTAAGCACTTTCTGTGTAATCGACCGATCCGTTGCATCCAAATTATTGAAGTATCACGCATGGAAATATTACTCATATATCAATAGAGCTACGGCCCCCTATACTGAGTGTCTGATTTGTGAGACTCGTTGATGTCTTCAATTAGAGAGATGAAACCGGAAAAATCCAGAAAAAGGTGCTTCAGTATTTAATGACTGAAAGAAACCAAAAAGACTGAGATAGAGATAGAGATAGAGATAGAGATAGAGATAGAGATAGAGATAAAAGTAGCAGGCATAAAAAAACCCAAGTAAGTACCTGGGTTAGAGTTACAAAAACCACTAATCATTAATAGCGTAAGGAACCTGATTAGTAGCCAGCTATGCGTAACCTGAGGGTTATTTTTATTACTGATCGGCGGCCAAACCAAATGATGTAATAAAAATGCCAATATAGAGCGACCTAACGGTCGCTCTTTTGTCTTTCTTATAAGGACAGCTTATCCTTTTACACCACCCGACGTCAAACCGCCAACTAACCAACGCTGAGCCAGTAAGAACACGATAGTAATCGGAAGTGCGGAAAGTACCGCCGCTGCCGCAAAGTCGCCCCATAAGTAGTTCTGAGGATATAGGTACTGCTGCATACCTACCGCTAGCGTGTAAGAGTTCACGTCCGATAATAGGATGGAAGCAACTGGTACCTCACCAACAACACCAATGAAAGATAAAATGAATACAACCGCTAGGATTGGTACTGACAGTGGTAATAGAACCAATCTGAACGCTTGCCAAGGTGTTGCGCCATCTAATGCTGCAGCTTCTTCCAAAGAGTTATCAATCGTCTCAAAGTAGCCCTTAATCGTCCAAACGTGTAATGCAATACCGCCCAAGTACGAGAAGATCAGACCGCCATGCGTATTCAAGCCTAAGAATGGGATGTATTGCCCTAATTTGTCGAACAGTGCGTAGATAGCCACTAGAGCCAATACCGCAGGGAACATTTGAAAAATCATCATCGCTTTCAGGATAGTTTCTTTACCTTTAAAGCGCATACGAGCAAATGCGTAAGCCGATGTTGTCGACAGTGTAACAATAAGAATTGACGTAATACCCGCTACTTTTATTGAGTTCCACAGCCAAGTCAGTACTGGGAATGGAGGCGGAGTAACTGAGCCATCAGCATTCGTCACTGACATACCCAGAGCCAATTTCCAGTGTTCCAAAGATGGGTTGTCTGGAATCAAGCTACCGGTTGCAAAGTTACCTTCGCGGAATGAGATAGCAATAATCATCAGTAGTGGGAAAATAATTAGCGCTAAGAAGCACCACAGCGCAATATGCGTTGCCCATACTCGGTATTTAAGGCTCTTACCTTGTACCATAGCCATTGTCGTGCTCCTTAATCTTGAGTCAATTTAGTGAAACGAAGGTTTAGTAACGCTAGGGCACCAACCAATAGGAAGATAAGCGTTGCGATTGCACTTGCTAGACCAAAGTCTTGACCACCACCGCCTTCGAATGCAATTCGGTACGTGTAGCTTACAAGCAAGTCTGTGTAACCCGCTGGCTCAGAAGTACCAATCATGTTCGGGCCACCGTTCGTCAATAGTTGAATCATGACAAAGTTATTGAAGTTAAAGGCAAACGCTGCAATCAATAGCGGTGTTAACGGTTTTATCATCAATGGAAAAGTGATTCGCTTGAAGTTATCAAGGAAGTTAGCACCATCGATTGCTGACGCTTCGTACAAATCTTCAGGAATCGCTTTTAGTAGACCCATACATAGAATCATCATGTAAGGGAAGCCTAGCCAAGTGTTAACAATCAACACCATGGTTTTCGCTAAGATCGGGTCGGAGAACCAGTTTGGGCTTATACCAAAGATACTCTCAAGCACCATGTTAATCTCACCAAAGCTCTGGTTGAATAGGCCCTTAAAGATAAGAATCGAGATAAATGCTGGTACGGCGTAAGGCAAAATTAGTAGAACACGATACACAGCACGGCCTTTCAGCTCTTCCCACTGCACAACGTTTGCCAGAACCAAACCAATTGCAAGTGTGAAGGCTACCGTACAAATGGAGAATACAACCGTCCAAATAAAGATACTGATAAACGGTTCTTTGATGCCGTCATCTTTCCATACACGTTCAAAGTTGGCCGTACCAATGTCTACAACAAATCCTGGAGAAATGGTGTTACCGATAAACTCACCTTTCTCGTCAACCGGTTGGTAGAAACCCACTTCCATGTTTGGTTTCAATATTTCGCCAGATTCATTGTTGTATAACGTTTCCCCGTCATCTTGAAGAGTGTAAAGCGGTGCAACGGCAGCAAATTTACGTAAGCCGCTCATGCGGATGTCATCACCATTTGGCAGATGGAAATCGACACCACTGATCACAGAGCGATTTTGGATGATCGCTTTGATCTTCTCTTTTTCACCTTGTACAGAGTCAATTGCAGATAGGTCCATCTCTGTTGATGTCATGCCTTCCAGAGAAAATACATCAGTTGCTAACAGCTGGTCGCCATCTTTCACAACGATCTGGTGACCGTTATCTGTTTTGTACAAAGTGAATGGGTAGCTTTCACCGCTTTGGAATGAACGGTCTAAAAGAACGGTTTGAGTACGCTCTAGAGAGAGCTGGTTTTTTGCGCTGTAGTTAGTAAACGCAAGCCCTACGGTATATGCCAGTGGGAAAAGAATGAATAAGATCATTCCGGCAATACCGGGGTAAATATAACGGTGGGCGTAAGTTTTCTTACTACCAAAAATGTAAAGAGCCAAAGCCGTTAAAATCACAGTAAGCAGCGCAAATGCGAGCTCACCGCGAGAATACATTAAAATTGTAGCGTAGCCATTAATTAAGCCAACACTACCAAGCAACCCCCATTTGATGAAGACGCTTTTACTGCCTGGAAGGCTTGATGGTGCCGGGATCGCATCTGAACCTTGAACTGACTGCATAGAGGAACCTGCTAACGAGATATAAAAATAGAAAAGTAAGGAGAGGTTGCCCCCTCCTTAAAAGGTAGTGCTTGGTTGTTACTTAGTCATTCGAGCTTCAGCACCTTTTAGTGCTTGCTCTACTGATTGACGGCTATCAACTACGTTGCCAATAGCTTCTTCCATGCTGTACCAGAATGTTGTGAACTGAGGGATGTTAGGCATGATTTCGCCGTTCATCGCGTTATCCATTGTTGCTGCAATACGAGTGTCGCTGTCTAGTTGACGTTGGAAAGAGTTAAGAGCAACAGCGCCTAGTGGCTTGTCGTCGTTCAAGCTCTTCATACCTTCATCAGTTAGTAGGTAGTTTTCCATAAACTCAACGGCTAGATCACGGTTTGGAGAAGCGGTGCTGATACCACCAGCCCATACACCAACGAATGGCTTAGACGCTTTACCGTTGAACTTAGGCAATGTTGCTACGCCGTAATCTACGCCAGCTTTCTCGATGTTTGCCCAGCCCCAAGGACCGTTAATAGTCATTGCAACGTTACCCGCTACGAATTCAGACTCAGCAACTGAGTAATCCATATCCGCAGAAATAACTTTGTCTTTTACCATCTTCTCAATGAAACCTAGAGACTTCTGAACACCGTCAGTCGCTACGCCTGCATCTTTAATGTCGTAACCTTCCGCTGTTTGCTTGAACGCGTAACCGCCGTCAGCTGCAAGTAGAGGCCATGTGAAGTAAGCGCCACCACGTAGAGGCCACATGATTGCTTTCTTGCCATCTTTTTGAAGCTTAGCGTTAAGTGCAGGGATCTCTTCCCAAGACTTAGGTGGGTTAGGAACAAGTGCTTTGTTGTAGATAAGAGAAACTGACTCAACTGCAACTGGGTAAGCGATTGTTTTACCGTCGTAAGAAACAGCATCCCATGCGAAGTCTACGATACCTTCTTTAGTTTCCTTAGAAGGTTTGATATCAACAAGAAGACCTGCTTCTGCAAAACCACCAAAACGGTCGTGTGCGTAGAAAATCATGTCTGGGCCATCGCCAGCTGCTGCAACCTGAGAGAATTTCTCTTCTAGTTTGTCAGGGAAAGCGACGGTTACTTTAACACCAGTATCTTCTTCAAAGCGTTTACCTACTTCAGCCATTCCTTCATAAGCTTTGTCGCCACCAACCCAAATAGTTAGTTGACCTTCTTCGATAGCAGCGTTTGCACCAAAAGAACCCAGAGCAACGATTGTGCCTAGAGCTACAGCGCTTAGAGCGTTTTTCATGTCAATATCCTTTTTATATTTATACGTAGGGCGCATTCAATTAAGACGAGCCAGTTTTCGGAGGCTATGATCTGAGAAAATCAATGACAGCTCATCATCCTAGCCACTACGCCCTAGCTATTATGGCCTAATTTCGTGATCGTCATCCGGTAAGATTGGCGAGCGAAGTCACAAAGTAGATACTCATCGTGATCCACATCACCGTTATGCGGTGGATTTATTTGAACTGGATCGCCAGTTATAGATAACCCCCTTTATCTACTCCTCCCCTCCTACTCCCCCTAGTTAATTTTCTATTGGGAGGATGTACCATTACGCGAATTCACCGAAACTGCATTCATCCAAGAGTGGATAGTAAGAACCCTTTACCAGCGAATGTTATGCGTTGACGCATTGTTCATTTAGTTGGCTTCACTGCCCGCTGTTGTCTTTATTAAGCATCGAGCTAAATCTGTGATTGAATCACGGGGGAGATTTAGCTGGATGTGGGGGAAATAGGCACCAGCTTGGCTATGACGGGTGGGCTTGGTTAAAGAATTCAAGTCCCACCCACTTTTTTCTTACTCACTTAATACTTACCAATTCCTACAGTTACTGCTGACCCAAAAATTCCTTATAATGATAAGCAGTAAAACTTAAAATTTGATCGATCGAGGACAAGCTAGATGGCGAGTGTCACGTTAAAAAACGTTTATAAATCATATGGTGATGTACAGATTTCTAAGGACGTAACCTTAGACATCAACGAAGGTGAATTCGTAGTATTCGTTGGACCATCAGGTTGTGGTAAATCGACGCTATTACGCTGTATCGCAGGTCTAGAAGATATTACGTCTGGTGATTTGTACATTGGTGATCAACGCATGAACGATGTTGAGCCATCAAAACGTGGTGTAGGTATGGTATTCCAATCTTACGCGCTCTACCCTCACCTAAATCTCTACGACAACATGTCTTTTGGTCTTAAACTGGCAAACGCCGATAAAGCTGAAATTGACAAGCGTGTTGAACATGCTGCAGAAATCCTTCAGCTTGGTCACCTTCTTGAACGTCAACCTAAAGCATTGTCTGGTGGTCAACGTCAACGTGTTGCGATTGGTCGTACTCTGGTTTCTCAACCAAACGTATTCCTACTTGATGAGCCTCTGTCTAACCTGGATGCAGCACTGCGTGTTCAAATGCGTTCACAAATCACCAAGCTACAGCGTCAACTGGGCTGTACCATGATTTATGTAACACACGACCAAGTTGAAGCGATGACAATGGCGGATAAAATCGTTGTGCTTGATGGCGGTTTTGTTTCTCAAGTGGGTAAACCTCTTGATCTTTACCACTATCCTCAAAACCGTTTCGTTGCTGGCTTTATTGGCTCACCAAAAATGAACTTTATGTCGGTTCACATCGAACAAGCTGAAGCAGAACGCGTATTGGTACAACTTTCAAACGGTATGACTTTCTGGATCCCAGTTGATGGCACGACTGTCAACGCTGGTGACCGTATGTCTCTAGGTGTTCGTCCTGAGCACTTATTGTCTGCTGAAACAGGTGATGCGACGATTGAGGCTGATGTATTGATGGTCGAGAAGCTCGGTAACGAAACACAAGTTTACCTAAACCTCGACAGTGCCGATGCTGACGTTATCTATCGCCAGCCAGACACGTTGACGATTGAGTCTGGTGACAAGCTAGCGATTGGTATTCCTGCACACCGTTGTCACTTGTTCCATAGCGATGGTCGAGCATGTCGTCGCTTGTACAAAGAGTACGGCACCGACTAATCGGTTCGTCTTTTTAGGATATAACTTGCCCATATCGAATCCCTCTTACCTTATAAGGGGGATTTTCCGTTTAAGACAACCAGTTTTACTTTCACTAAATAGATCGCGCTTTGTCTGTTGTCTGTTGTCTGTTGTCTGTTGTCTGTTGTCTGTTGTCTGTTGTCTGTTCAGTATAAAAACAAAAAAGGCCTAGCGAATGCTAGACCTTTATCTGTTTGAGCTAAAAGCCATCCTATCTAAACGATAAAGATATAGGCTTGCTCAACTTTAATACCAATCGTAGTAAATAACTTAGTGAATTGGCGTATCACTTGTTTTATTGAACTGGCCAAAATGCTGTTCTAACACTTCAGGGGTCAGTTTGCCTTCCGCTTCTAGTCGCTTAAATTCAGCAACGATCGCTTTTTGCTCTTCAAGTGATGGAAGTTTCACTTCAGGCTCATCGCCCATCTCTTGAGTCATCTGCTCTAGTTCTTTTTCAAAATCGCTCATGATACTTACCTAAATATTAAACCTAGCGAGATTTTACTCATTTACGCTCTATGATGCTAGGGCGATTAGGTGCAAAGCCCGAAACCAGATCAAGTGAACATCAGCTTAAATGCAGAACTGCGGTCTGAATAGCGACGTTCAACGTAAAAAGCGATACCAAACGTAACAAGCTATACCAAACGTAAAAAGCAGTATCAGACGTAAAAGCCACACCAAACATAAAAAGCAGTATCAGACGTAAAAGCCATACCAAACGTAAAGTGCCATATCAACGAACAAACATGTTAGACGTAAAAAAGCCGGATTCACATGAAGTGAATCCGGCTCCAATTATAGTTCTGTATGTTTATTGGCTGTTAAAGCTTAAACGAGCCAACCATCTTATCTAGACGAGAAGAAAGCTGTTGAAGTTCTTGGCTCGCTTCAGCAAGCTGCTCTGCGGTTCCAGTCGTCACTTCGTTAATCGCGTTGATCTCTTCAATGTTCTGGTTGATGGTGTGAACTACGGTTGATTGCTCTTCCGTTGCCGTTGCCACTTGAGTGTTACGGTCAGTGATATCAACGATACGGTCTGAAATACCGCCCAGTACATCCACCGCTTCGTCCGACGCTGATACACCTTCAAGTGTAATCACTTTACCTGCACTCATCGCCGTTACGGCATCTTTAGCATCACTTTGCAGTTGGTTGATCATCTTCTGAATCTCTTCAGTAGAATCTGCGGTACGGCTTGCTAGGTTACGAACCTCATCGGCTACAACGGCAAAACCGCGACCTTGTTCACCCGCACGCGCAGCTTCAATAGCAGCGTTCAGAGCTAGTAGGTTGGTTTGTTCAGAGATGTCACGAATTACACCCAAAATAGAGCCAATGTCTTGAGTCGTTGAAGCTAACTGCTCTACCACTTGACCTGTACTTTCGATGTCTTGCGCTAAACGGCTGATCGCGTCTTTTGCTTTATTTACCACAGTTCGGCCTACTTCAGTATTGCCTGAAGCCTGTGTTGCCGTTTCCGCAGCCGTTGCCGCATTCGATGCAATCTCGCTGATTGTCATGCCCATCTGGTTAATGGCTGCAACTACCTGAAGAGTTTGATCTCGTTGCTCTTGGCTATTGTCGTGGGTGATGTGCGCTTTGTTAGAAACACTCTCAGCGGCGACTTGAAGTGCTTGGCTTGTAGAAAACACCTCTTTCATCGACTCGTGAATCTTTTCGATGAATCCATTAAAGCCCTTTGAAAGCTGTGCAATTTCATCGTTGCCTTTCACTTCGATACGCTGAGCAAGGTCACCGTCACCTTCGCCAAGGTCACCGAATCGCTTAGCCAAAAGTTTAATCGGTTGAGTAATACTGTTTGCTAGCACTACGCCCATCAGAATAAAGATTAACGCTACAACAGCGGTCATGATCAGCATCTGTTTAGCCGTTGCATCAAGCTCAGCAAAAACTTCGCTCGTCGGAACTTCACCAACAACGAACCAATCCATTGACGGCACATACAAACTCGCGACAAACAACTCTTGTCCTTTATGTTCCGTTGTAATCAGGTTAAATCCTGACTTGCTTAACAACTGACTAGATTGAGGACCGTAAAGTTGTTGAAGTGATGAATCACTAAGCGAACGTTCGCGATGAATTTGAACATCACCTTGGCTATTCGTTAAGAAAACAAAACCGGTATCTTCGATCTTAAAACTATTGAGTAGACTTACCATGTCACCCATCGATTTCGATAAGCCAGACATCGCTAAACCAGAAGGTTGTTGGTAGTTAGCGAACATTTTCACTTCACCTGTCGCTTCTTGGAACATACTGACCATTGTCTGCTGGCCAGATTGCGTAAAGCCAAAGAACCAACCATCTTGCTGTTGATTGAGTTGACGCAAGAAGCCATCTTGGTTCCAGTAGTAGGCCGTTTGACGGTTTGCTACCGAGGCATCATTTAGCTGGTATTGGTTACGAACATTGTTCAATTGCTTTACTAGCTTGTTCTCTAAGACGGCATCACGATCGGTCGATTCGATAGCGTCAGAAATGAATTCATTCGAAGCAATTTGTTCTGCAGCTAACAATAGCTGAGAGACTTCACGGTCAATTTCACCATTAATTCGCTCTAACATTCCCGGAAGCTCAATATCGACTAATCGATGACTCAAAACATCTCTTGCTTGCTTTTGTGCCATCGCACCGACAATCACCGTTGATGCAAGAACTGCGAAGGTAATTCCAAGTACAACTTTTTGTTTAATACTCAGAGAGTTAGTTTTCAACATATTTGGACCTTTAAAAAGAATCGCTCGTTATTTATATATCCTGAACAGGATTTTTTTGGTGCACTTAAACCAGTAGTGCACTCTCTCCACCATATATCGGCTAAACCCCATCAAACTAGAGAGGTATTTCGCAAAAATTTGTAAGCATGGTGAAACAAAGCAATCATTCTTCTATAGAAAAAACTATCAGCAAGACTAATGCAGTGAAACGTAACCATTCATTTTAATTATCTGGATAATAAGGTTCTACGAAGCTCACTTAACGACAGACCTCTGAAGCTTTGATATATAAAAAACAATTGATATGGTACAAACCATGGCTCAGTGGTTTTTTCTCGTTAACCGCTTGTAAATAATTCCAATTTTGAAAAAATAAATTCCACAAACGTACTGGAACTTTTTCCTAGTAATCAGTGACCAATACTCAAAATAAAAATCAAATGGATACCCAGAGAGTCCAAAATGCACAAAACAAATTTCGAAGTCCTTCAAAACTATTTAGAGTCTCAAATCATTGGTCAAAAAGAGCTTGTTAAGCAGCTGATGATAGCCCTTTTGGCCGATGGTCATATCCTCGTTGAAGGGCCTCCCGGGCTAGCAAAAACTCGCGCAGTAAAATCATTGGCTGACTGTGTCGAGGGAGACTTCCACCGCATTCAATTCACGCCAGATTTGTTACCTGCTGATTTAACGGGTACCGATATATTTCGTCCAGAAACGGGAGAATTCACCTTCCAATCGGGCCCGATTTTCAACTCGCTTATTCTGGCGGATGAGATCAACCGTGCTCCGGCGAAAGTGCAAGCCGCAATGCTAGAAGCGATGGCTGAGAAGCAGGTGACGGCGGGACGAAAAACCTATGCCTTACCCGATTTGTTTTTGGTAATGGCAACGCAAAACCCAATTGAGCAAGAAGGCACTTACCCGCTACCAGAAGCTCAATTAGACCGTTTCTTGCTGCATTTAGAAGTGGCTTATCCAGACATGGAAAGTGAGCTGGAGATTTTGCGCCTAAACAGAGGCGAAGCTCAAGGCAATCAACCAGTTCAACCAGAGCCTATTTCTCAACAAACTATCTTCGAAGCTCGCCAAGAAGTGCTCAACATTCACATGGCAGACACCATTGAGCAGTACATCATCAGATTGGTAATGGCGACGCGCCAACCTAAGCAATACAGCGACCAGCTTGATCAATGGTTAGACATGGGTGTTAGCCCGCGTGCAACCATCGCGTTAGACCGTTGTGCCCGCGCTCACGCTTGGCTTGCAGGACGAGATTACGTCACTCCACAAGATGTTCAAGCGATGGCATTCCCTGTACTGCGTCACCGCCTGCTTCGTAGCTACCACGCACAAGCCGAAGGGGTCACTGCAAACCAAGTGATCGCACACCTTTTCTCGTTGGTTGGTAGCGCATAGGGATACGCGCATGAAGAATCAATTACCCAACCATAGTGACGGCGTCACGTTAAACCTGGACGAACTGCTGCAATACAAAGCGCAGTCTGTTCGCTGGTTGCCTCCAGCCAAGAGCCTGTGGTCGCAACTTAACGGCCAGCACGAAAGCAATCGTAAAGGTCGCGGGATGAATTTCTCTGAGGTTCGTCAATATCAGGCGGGCGACGATATCCGCAGCATTGATTGGCGCGTCACGGCGAGAACAGGCAAGGCGCACACCAAACTGTTTTCTGAAGAAAGAGAACAGCCTGTGATTTTGTTCTTAGATCTGTCGAGCAGTATGATTTTCGGCTCAACCTTGTTGCTTAAATCGGTTCAACTCGCACACTTTGCCAGCCAACTTTGCTGGTTAACCGTCGCTCAAAAAGACCGTATTGGTGCAGTGATCGATACTGGCCAAGAGATCATTGAGATTAAACCCAGTGCTAGCAACCACGCTCCGCTGCGTATTTTACAAAAAGTCATAGAAATCAATAACGCAGCGCTGACTAACCCAAACAATCACAGCAACACAACCTTAGAGCATGGGCTGAAGTCTCTTCATCAGCTTTGCCCGAAAGGCAGCGATATCATTATGCTCAGTGATTTTGTTCGTTATAGCGAAAGTAATTACTCACTTATCAATCAAATACGTCGACATAATCGGGTTCGCTTGGTGCATTTTTACGATCCATTAGAGCAAGGTGTCACTGCTTTCAAAGGTTCAAAACAGATCACCGACGGCAATAAAACGCAATGGTTTAACTTTTCATCAAGCAAGGAAAAGGAAAAGCTCAGTCACGCATTTGATCAGAAGCAACAACAGCTTATGCAAATGAGCCTTTCTTTGGCGATCCCATACAGTTCATTGTCTTGTGCGCAATCGTTAATGAGCCAAGTATCAGGAGCTCAGTCATGAAACAGCCCTTAGATTTAAGTCCGGTTATTGCGCCAGATGCACCGACTTGGTGGCCTTTGGCGTGGGGTTGGTGGGCAGTGGTTATCACAGCCATTGCCCTGATTGCCTTGGTGTTTTTCATTCTAAAACGTAGAAAAAACAATCAACAGGCGAAGCAAGAAGCGCTGTCTTACTTCAGTAATCGTCAGTCTTCAAATCGCTTGTCTCCGAGCGAAGCACAACGCATCCTTCGTCAGGCAGCATTGAGCTACTTCCCACGAGAAAAAGTAGCAGGTCTAGCAGGCGATGATTGGTTGAAGTTCTTAGACGCACAATTGAAAAAGCCGTTGTTTGTAGCAAAACAGGCTCAGTGGCAACAAGCGCTCTATCAAGATGTAGCCCTAATGAACGACGAACAGAAAAAGGCTCAGCAGCAATTGATTAATGACTGCGAAATATGGCTTCGTAAAGCCCTTCCTCCTAAGCGAGGTCGTTATGAGTGATTTTCTAAGCCATATGTTTCTAAGCAGGGACTTGTTAAACATCGAGTTCGTTTGGTGGTGGATGTTCTTCATCGCGCCACTGCCATTGCTCGTTTACTTGTTCTCACCAAAGTCAGAATCAAGCAATGCCCTAAGGCTTCCGTTTTTGCCCGAGGACAGCAATACCAAAACACCGAGCAGTCGCTTACCCAAGGCGTTATCGGTCATCATCTGGCTTTTATTGGTAACGGCCATGGCACGCCCAGTTTGGTACGGTGAACCGGTTGAGTTTCAGCCGAAACACCGTGATTTGATGTTGGTTGTCGACCTCTCCTACTCAATGAGCCAAGAAGACATGCAGTTTAATGGCGAATACATTGACCGCTTATCTGCGGTGAAACATGTATTGAGTGACTTTATTGAGCGACGAAAAGGCGACCGAGTTGGATTGGTGCTATTTGCTGATCACGCCTACTTGCAGACGCCACTGACGTTAGATAGAGACACGCTTTCACAACAGCTCAATCAAGCAGTGCTAAAGCTGATTGGTACTCAAACTGCGATCGGTGATGGTATCGGCCTTGCCACCAAAACCTTTGTCGACAGCGACGCTCCTCAGCGTGTAATGATTCTACTCAGTGACGGCAGTAATACTGCGGGCGTATTAGATCCACTTGAAGCGGCGGATATTGCAAAGAAATACAACGCGACGATTTACACCGTGGGTGTCGGTGCGGGTGAAATGATGGTCAAAGAGTTCTTCATGACTCGTAAGGTCAATACTGCTCAAGACTTGGATGAACGTACTCTAATGGAAATAGCCAAACGCACTGGCGGTCAGTACTTCCGAGCGCGAGACAGCAAAGAGCTGGCAACGATTTACGACACCATCAACCAATTAGAACCCGTGACGAACGCCACTAAGATCTGGCGACCACAACAAGAGTGGTTTGTCTGGCCACTGTCGGCGGCAATGTTCTTCGCATTTATGCTGTTAGCCATTAGGAGAAACAATGTCTAACTTTACTTTTATCTACCCATATTGGTTCTTGGCTCTTGCCGTGCTGCCCGCTATTTGGTGGCTTAGCAAGAGACAATCCAAGCAAGGGTTATTGGCGTCACACATCGCCCGTTATTTGGCTCCTGAATCGAGCAAGCCATCGAAAAACCGCAGCACTTATTTCGGTGTTTGGTGGTTGGTCGGTGTCATCGCATTGGCCGGTCCAAGCTTTGAAAAAAATGAACAGCCAAGCTTTGAAAAAACGCAGGCACGAGTTGTGATCATGGATATGTCGATGTCTATGTATGCCACTGACATTAAACCGAACCGTTTAACACAGGCGCGATACAAGGCTCTGGATCTGCTTTCGTTATGGAAAGAAGGCCTAACGGGAATGGTAGCCTACGCAGGTGATGCTTACACCATTAGTCCGCTAACGTCTGACATCAACACCATCAAGAACCTCGTACCCAACCTATCACCAGATATCATGCCCTTCCAAGGCGGGGATGCTGCATCGGCAGTCAAACTCGCGATTGAGATGATGACTCGTGCCCATATCTATCAAGGCGATCTGGTACTGATTGGCGATGATATCGATGCTCAAGAGAAGAAAGAGATTGAATCGCTACTCTCTGGCAGCAATTGGACATTATCAGTCTTGGCTGTAGGCACGGAAAGTGGCGCGCCAATCTCTCTACCAAGTGGTTCGATGCTGCAAACCGATTCAGGACAAACCGTAGTTGCGAAAACCAACTTAGACAATATGCGCGACCTGACTCGTCGCTCTGGTGGCACATTCACCGAGGTGCAATTTAATAACTCAGATGTTGAGCACATCGCAAGTTATCTCGACCGAGTTGCTACAACATCAGAAGTCACCAAGACCAGTAACTCACTCAACACCAGAGTGAACAACGGTTTCTGGCTATTGCCGTTTCTGTTACTTCCTGCCCTTGGGCTATTCCGAAAAGGGGTCATTTGGTGTGGCCTAGCTGTGCTTGTATCGTTCAGCCAGCCGAATACTGCGTTTGCGAGCCCTTGGAAAACCGATGACCAAGTAGGTTATCAGTTGTATCAAGATGAGGACTTTCAACAAGCTGCAGAGAAGTTCGAGCAGCAAGAATGGAAAGGCATTGCGCAATACAAAGCCGGTGATTTCGAAGCGGCCGAACAGACGCTGCAAGGTCTTTCTGGCGAAAATGCTCGCTACAACCTCGCCAATGCACAAGCAAAGCAAGGCAAGTACGACCAAGCGATAAAAGAGTATCAACGTATTCTCGAAAGCAACCCTGAACATGCTTATGCGAAGAAGAACCTAGAGATTGTCGAACAGGCTCAGAAGCAACAGCAACAGCAACAGCAACAGCAACAGCAAGACGATTCTGAGTCCAAAGACCAAAACGAACAAGACCAGCAAGGTGAACAAGGTCAACAAGGTCAACAAGGTCAACAAGGTCAGCAAAATGATTCTTCGCAAAGCTCGCAGGATCATCAACAAAGCTCTACTGACAATGGGAAGTCGCAAAGTCAAAGCGGCAGCCAAGATCAAAGTGAAAACCAAGATCAGAATACCGACCAAAGCCAAGCTGATAGCCGCTCTGATTCCAAAACGGATGAAGAAAATGACAAGCAAGCTGAGCAACAAAACAAAGCGGGTCAAGCAGATAAGCAGCCACAAGATAAAGATGACTCAGCATCTCAAACTGCCCAAGCACAAGAGGCAGCTAAGGAAGACAGTGATAACAACACTCAACCAGCTGCAGCACAAGCATCAGGTCAACCTATGTCGAGCGATCCGGATATGCGAAAGCTTGAGCAAGTAGAAAGCGCCCGTGACCCGAGCCAACTGCTTAAAGCGCAAATGATTCTACAAGCACGCCAAAAAAGTGCTCCTAACAACCAAAACAAAAAGTGGTAACCATGCGATCTTTAAACAAGCCATTTTTCTCAATACTCCTGACTTTGTTGCTGGGAGCTTTCTCTTCCTTCTCTGCATTGGCAGCAACGGCCGTAGCGAGCGTTTCACAAAACAGCGTAACTAAAGATGAAGTCTTCCTACTTAGAGTCGCAACCGATGAAAAAGTATCGTCAGGTGCTTTAGATCTAACGGCTCTCCAACAGAATTTCTACGTCGGCACCCCAAGCTTTGGGTCATCGATGCGAATTATCAATGGTAGCCGCACTGTGTCTAGCGAGTGGAATATTACTCTTGCCCCACTTCGATTAGGCCGATTAGAGATTCCTAGCTTTGATATTGAAGGCGCAAAAACCCAACCTATCACCATCAACGTTTCAGTTAATAAAGCCGCTCCAAAGCAGAATGATATGGCCGAGTTTCAACTTAATCTGAGTAAAGACTCGCTATACCCTCAAGAGGTCGCCGAGCTTGATGTAAAACTTATCATCAAAGCGGATCCAAGAAGATTACAAGATCCCCAAATTTCTCTACCAAACTCATCAAATTTGGACGTGGAACCCATCGGTGAGTCGAAACAGTTCCAAGATGTTATCAACGGACAAGAAGTCACAGTTGTTCAGCAATCTTTCCATATATCGTCACAGCAAGCAGGACAATTTCAGCTTCAAGGGCCAAAGTTAACCGGTACTGTTGTTTACTCAACCAACAATTCAAGCAAAACTCGCCTTTTCCAGCTCGACACGCCTGTTGAAAGTCTGAATGTCACCGTCAAGCCTGTACCAGAAGGCTATCAAGGTGAGTGGTTACCGACCTCTGACTTCAAGTTGCTACAGAAATGGTCAGACAGCCATGGTAATGAGCTAACAGATAGCAATGGTTTCGGTAGTAATAAGCAAGGTTTTGAATTGGAAGCGGGCGATTCTCTAACTCGAACTATCACTATGACGGCTAGCAACTTAACACAACACCAACTGCCGAAACTGAACATCACCTACCCTAAATCGATACGTGTTTATGAAGAGAAACCGCAATTTGGCACAACCCAGTCTGGTGATGCTGTGGTCGTTTATAAGCAAGTATTGATTCCGAAAGAGGCCGGAAATATCTCGCTTCCTGATGTGTCTCAAGCTTGGTTCAACACCGATACGCAATCGGAACAAACCAGTAAAGCGCTTGGCTTAAAATTGTCGGTACAAGCTAGCGAGCAAGCTGCATCAAGTACGCCTCCTCCAGCGATTGAAACACCGGCACAACAAGTAAGCCCGACGGTTGTTAGCGTTGATAATCCAGGAGTATGGCCTTATCTCACTGCGCTATTTGCTATGTTGTGGTTAACCAGTTCTGCGATTGCTTTCTACTTCTGGTCACGCCGCGGTACAGCAGTAAAACCAAAGCAAAAAGATGAACGTCAATCCGATACGGCAGAAGCGCTTATTGCCGCTCTGAAAATGAAAGATGGTGTGAAGACGAGAACTTTGTTTGAGCAATGGAAAGCAGAAAATCCAGACTTGAGTGACGAGACAATAGAAGTGATCGAAGCTGAGCTCACCAAGCTAAATCAGAGCCTCTATGCTGAAGCTGGCTCACCAAGTCAGTCATGGGATCCTTCTGAGGCAATCAAAGCGGTTAAGAAACCAAAACGCATCTCGAACAAAGCACACAAGAGCACATTAGAACGGCTTTAATTAACCAGCGTTCTAAGTAAGCAGAAAGCTAGTTAAACAGAAAATCTAAGTAAACAAAAAAGAACGAAGCCGTGATGACCACATTGTGAACATCACGGCTTCAGTCGTTTTTGAGAGCAAAAAAATAAACGCCAAACTAAATCAGTGGCGTCGCGACCTTTCTTCGCTTTAGAGCAGAGACAATTCGATTTCGCCCTGAATCTTTGGCTTGATACAAAGCTTTGTCTGCCTTGCCATACAGTAGATCGAAGTCGAATTGGCGTTGATCAGAGGTGATTGAAGCATAACCCACAGACGCGGTTAAATATTGGCTAGTGCTACTTTTACAATGGAGAATTTTTGCATCTTCAATACTTTGTCGAATCGACTCTGCACGCTGCTTTGTTGTTGTGTGATTGGTGCCGATCATCAACAACATAAACTCCTCACCGCCGATACGGCAGAAGGTTTCTTGATCACCGTAAACATGAGTGCTCAGTATCTTGCCAATGGCACGTAAAGCGACATCCCCCTCAGTATGGCCATAGACACTGTTGTACAAACCAAAATGGTCAAGATCGACAAGAATTAACCCAAAGGTGACCTCATTCTGCGTAGCAAATGCACCTTGTTCCTCACAATTCAGATTATCTAAAACTTGTGACAGCATACGGCGGTTACCAAGGCGAGTCAGTGGGTCGAGTTTAGAAATTACATCGAGCTGTTCATTCGCATTTTCAAGCTCTTGAGTTCGCTTGCTAACCTCTTGTTCTAGGGTTTCATTGAGCTTTTTGATTTCCTCTTGCGCCATGGTTCTTTGTAAGACTTCAGCAAGGCTAGAGGCGAAGATACGTATCACTTCACGCAGTTGTGAAGTTAAAGGGCTTCGTGTTAGCAAATTATCCGCAGCGATAAACGCAATCGGAACGCCTGTATTTGTGGTGAGCATTGTCATTGCCGTCCAGCCAACTCCGACAATATTATAATCATGATAAATTGGGACCGATTCTTCAAAAGCAACTTGATTAGGGCAAGTGCGGGCCGCAGATACAATGTCGCGCTCTACCAGCTCTGATCGATAATAAGACTCATCGACAATATCGCCTTTTATATCGGTACCCCAAGTACCTTGCATGTAACTGCAATTTTTATCGGTAAGGAAAACGGCTAATCGATCAATGCCTAAATGCTGAATAGCAAAACTGACGGCGGACTTACACACAGCACTGACGCTATCGCAGCGAGATAACTCAACCATACTCGAATGCAGCATTCGGATGTTCAGTTCTTGGCGTTTACGAATGTATATCTGAGACAGCAGAGAGCCGAACGATTCAAGCATCTGCTTTTGGTAATTGGTAATTGGCGAGCGGTGAATGTAGTTGTCCATAGCAATCCAACCTACGGGTTTATCCCCTTCACGCAAGATAAGCATGCCATTCCACCCTTGCCCTACAACCTTACCTTCAGTGTAGAGTGGAGCATGTTCAATAACGACCAAGTTAGTGTGGTTGTCAGACAATGCCTCGATATATTCCGATTCAAGCTGATGCAGGTCATATTGAGTGTGATGTTCGCTGTTGGTTTTTCCTAGTTCATCGGTGCCGTAGGTGCCACTAAAGCAACGCTTTTTCATATCAAGCAACATAAATATGGCGCGATCAAAACCAAGTCTATCGCGTACCGCCTCTACCGATGCTTTGTAGAGTGCATCCAATGATTCAGGGTTCGAGAGCTCTAACGCCACCTGATGAACCAATTTCATATTCTCTACAAACAACTCTCGAAGCTTAATTTCATCAAGATATTGCGCTTCACGTGTGTCCCTATGCTTAATCTCGATAGCTGCATTTTTTTCTGCACGAATACACTGCCAGCGAGCGGCCGCTAGTTGAAGGACATCAAGATCTTGGTCGAACGTTTGGTTGATCTGCTGAGCATTGCAATTTTGAACAATTAAATAAGTTCTGCAGGCAGGCGCGTTGTCTAGCATCATGATGAACGACTCACCACCCAGCACCTCCATGTGTTCCCACTTACAAGTATTGATAGACATTGGAAGCACACCATCTGCGGTATCAAACTGGGAAACCCAAGGCCAAAATGTTGAGGGATACTTGTCGAGGGAGGTTAGCTCACCGCAAGAAAACAAGGGTAACGAATCGCCTTCTGGTGTTGGCTCGGCAAATACTCCTATCCCTTTTGGTGCGAGCACCTCAACAAGGTAACCAAAAAGAGATTCTGCCAACAGACGGTGGTCGCGAGTAGCAGATATTTGTTTTGCAAAGGCTTTAACAGGCACAGCTTCCGTCCATTGGCTAATGAGATTGAAGCAAAAATACCGAAGCCTTGATATGCAATCAATGTAACTAAAAATGAGATGTTAAGCGGGTCGCAATTTCACTTTTTACATTATCACAAGCATGAGAAGGACGACAAAAATGGGATTTCCTGCCCAAAATTTCATCGACATTAAGACTTTTTTAGCGACATAAAAAAGCCCCACATTAGAGTGGGGCAAAACTTCCATCGCTTATAGTTATAGTGATAATTCTGTCGATCTATTCGATTATCTAACCTGCGTTTCAGTTAGCGTGCTGTCCTTTAAAAAAACTAAAACAGCACTGAGTTAATCGAATTAACCAAAGTCACCGTTTACGTAACCTTTAGTACGATCATCTTTTGGTTCGCTGAAGATAACACTCGTTTCGTTGTGCTCTACAAGCTCTCCCATTAGGAAGAAAGCCGTGCGGTCTGAGATACGACGCGCTTGCTGCATTGAGTGCGTTACGATAACGATAGTGAAGTCTTTCTTCAGGTCTTCCATCAATTCTTCAATCTTGTGTGTCGCGATTGGATCAAGTGCCGATGTAGGCTCATCCATCAGGATTACATCCGGTTCCATAGCAATCGTACGAGCGATACATAGACGTTGTTGCTGACCACCAGACAAACCAAATGCGTGTGCTTTAAGACGGTCTTTCACTTCATCCCAAAGTGCCGCACTGCGTAGTGAACTTTCTACTACTTCATCAATGTGTTTTTTGTCTTTGATACCTTGAGCACGTAGTCCGTATGCCACGTTTTCATAGATACTCATTGGAAATGGGTTTGGCTTTTGAAAAACCATGCCGACTTTGATACGTAGATCAGCCACATCGATATTGCCGTAGATGTTATCGCCATCCATCTCAAGAAGGCCGGTGATTTTTACACCTTCAATAAGATCGTTCATTCGGTTCAAGCAACGTAATAGCGTTGATTTACCACAACCCGACGGGCCAATCAAAGCGGTCACTTGGCGCTCTGGCACGGGTAGGTTGATTGATTTAAGCGCTTGGTTTTCGCCGTAAAAAAGGTCTAGGTCTTTAATATTAAATTTGTTCATATTCGTAATCTCGTAATTCGTCAAAGTCTGTACTGTTTTTGTTTTAGGAGCTCATTTGGCTCTAGAAAACCCTGCTTAGTAAGTTGCAGTATTAAAACGTCTTGCGATCAACTTCGTGAGTGTGTTGATCAGCAGTACAAGAACAATCAGTACTGTTGCTGTGCCGTATGCTTGATTCCATTCTTCAATCGTAAATAGCTCAGTCGTTAACTTATATAAGTGAACGGTTAATGTACGGCCAGAATCCAATAATGAATCTGGGATACGAGCAACCATACCTGCGGTCAAGAATACTGGCGCTGATTCACCAATAACACGACCAATACTCAGAATAACTGAAGTGATAATACCCGGCATTGCACTTGGTAGAATCAAACGCCAGATTGTGTAGATTTTAGAAGCACCTAAACCATATGAGCCTTCACGATAAGTTTGAGATACCGCCATCAACGCTTCTTCAGTAGTACGAATAATCACTGGAAGAATCAAGATACTCAGTGTCAACGCGCCCGATAGGATAGAGAAACCTAAACCTAAAATAGCTACGAAAAATGTCATACCAAACAGACCGAAGATGATTGACGGAATACCTGCTAATGATTCGGTACAAAATCGAATGATCTTAACTAAGCGACTGCCTACTTTTGCGTATTCAGTCAGGTAGATTGCCGTCATGATACCCAATGGCGCCGCAACCGCAATCGAAGCAATAACCATGTAGATGGTCGAGATGATCATCGGAAAAATGCCGTGCTCATCGCCCGTTCGCGTGTAGTCATCCGTGATGAAATTCCAATCAACGTGCTGTAAGCCGTTTGAGAGGATGTACCACATAATCCAGAACAAGAAGCCCACCGTTAACGCGGCAGCAGCCCATATAAAACCACTCAGAACGGCGTCTTTACGTGCGCGGGCTTTCTTTAACGCGATTTTATTCATCGTCTTACCTTGCGGGTTCGTAGGATTAGTTTGAGGTGCTACGTTATTTTCTAAAGACATAATGTTACCTCGCCTTCTCACGGTTCAAGTAAAGGAGAATTGCATTCAGAGACATGATGAAAACAAGGAGAACAACACCCGTCGCATAGAGCGCACTTGCGTGAATACCACTCGCGTAAGACATTTCAATCGCAATGTTCGCGGTTAGTGTACGCGCTGAATCCAAGATACCTTCAGGCATTGCCGGCGCATTACCCATCACCATAATGATTGCCATCGTTTCACCAAGAGCACGGCCTATACCCAAAATTACGCCCGTCATAATGCCTGAGCGAGCAGCCGGAACGAGCAACTTAAAGATGGTAAAGATCTTTGAAGCACCTAACGCTAAAGAGCCTTCTTTGTACGTTCTTGGTACAGCACGGATTGAGGTTTCAGAAACCGTAATTACCGTCGGAAGGATCATCACTCCCAATACAATAATACCCGCCAAAATCGTGTTACCCGCAGGCACTTGAAATACGTTTTGAATCAGGGGAACGATAATAACGAGACCGAAGAAGCCGTAAACTACCGAAGGTATACCCGCTAGCAATTCGACAGCAGGACGAATGATGTCCGCCAGACGCTTTGGCGCGATTTCAGCAATAAAGATTGCCGTTAACACACCAATCGGCACACCGACCACTACTGCACCTAATGTCGATACGACAGATGCCACAATCATGGTAGCAACACCGTAAAGTGCTGGTGGTAGCCAGTTCTGTCCTAGCACGATGCCCGATAGGCCCGCTTCCTGGAACGCAGGGATACTTTCTCTAACGATGAAAAAAGCAATAACAGCAAGGGATACGATGCCGATGATTGCGCTAGTAAGGAATAAGCCGTGAAAAATACGCTCTTTCCAATCTACACGCTTCTTTTTACGTAAGCCGCGTTTCAGTTGAGTCGCTTCGCTATTCATAAGCTGTTCACTATTCGTTGCGATGGTCATAACAAGTCTCACATATCGAAATCCTTAACACGCTGTATAAGCGTACGGATTAACTCGAAGTGGGATAGAAAAGGCTCAGCCTGAAAAGGTAGGCTGAGCAATATTTAATTAATTGAGATATAGATTAGTTAACTGAGATGTAGCCTTTGTTCTCAACAAGAGATTGAGCTTCGTCAGTTAGCATCCAATCTAGGAACTTTTGAGTTTCAGAAGAAGGCTTACCTTCTTTGTAAAGTACTAGGAAAGGACGAGCTACTTTGTAAGAACCGTTCTTAACGTTGTCTACAGATGCTTCAGTACCGTCAATTGCAAGCGCGTTTACTGAGTTATCTACTGTACCTAAAGAGATATAGCCGATTGCGTAAGGGTTAGATGCAACCATTGTTTTTAGTGCACCGTTACCGTTAGCAACTTGAGCACGTTGAGAGATTGCTGATACTTTCGTGCCAGAAATCTTCATTTTAAGAGACATGATGTCTTCGAATGCACCGCGAGTACCAGATGCTGTATCACGAGTGATTGCTACGATTGGCTTGTCCGCACCACCAACGTCTTTCCAGTTTGTTACTTCACCTTTGTAGATAGCCGTTACTTGCTCAGCCGTTAGACCGTCAAGACCATTCTTAGGGTTAACCACGACTGCGATGCCGTCACGAGCAACCACTTCTTCAACTAGTGTTGTTTCTTTCTCGCTATCTTTAAGGTTACGAGAAGACATACCTAAATCTGCACTGCCGTTCTTCGCCGCTTTAACACCAGCAGACGAACCAGGGCCTTGTACTTCGATAAATACGTTTGAATTCGTTTTCATGTATGTTTCAGAGAAAACTTCCATCAGTGGCGTCACGCTGCTTGAACCAACTGCTGAAATAGTTTCTTTAGCTGAAGCTGGAGTCACTGTTAGTGCACCTAAAAGAGCGATTGCACCGATAACTGTCTTTTTCATCACAAATTTCCTTAAGTGGCGTTATTGCCGTTGTGTTTAACTTGAACGGTGCCCACTTTAGAATCTGAATGTGACAGTTGTGTTTCATTAAATTGAAGCCTATATGACAGCTGACATTTATTTTCGTCTTTTTTCGTGTCAAATAACCTTGAAGCAATAAGTTTAAATAACTCATAAACGTTAAACACTTATTTCAATCTATTTAACCCAAATCGTTCAACATTCCACCAATACCGAACATTACCAATTACAACACACCAAACCATAACGGGAAAACCATAGAGAAATAAAGAAAAACGCTCATCTTGCACAATAAATAACCGTAATTTATCAATTACCTATCGCATATATCTAAATCGAATGTATTACTGATTGAATTGTCATTCTCAGTAGTTAGAATCACGGGATAATTATAATAAAAGCAATTGCATCGGCTCATTTACTTATTTATAGAGGGACAATTCATGCGCCAACTTCTCAGTGGCTTATCAATTAAAATACAAATTCTTATTCCAGTACTCTTTTCCGTCGTATTACTTTTGACGGGTGTCATCATCGGTGGTGACAAGCTGGAAAACGCATTTAAAGATGTATCAACAGCAACAGATCAACTCATTCTACATAAAGAAGAACTCAGCGAAATCGTCGACAATAGTTACGGCATGCGCATCAAAGCAATCTATAGCTTGTTCAACCCTGATGATGTAAACACACTCGTTGAAACGCTTAATCAAAAACGCGATCAAAACTCACGCCTACTGAGCTCATTAGACACAGTGCCAGGTATGCAAGATGAAGTCGCAGCAATGAGCAAAGCGATGGACCATTACGTTAACTTTTCACGTAATACCATGCTTCCCCTGTTAAAAGCAAAACACGGTAATTCAGTGCTAACTTCTGACTTTGATACTCGTTACCAAACGGCAATTGACCAATACCGCCATGCAGGTAACGAAATGGTAAAAGCAATCGACAGTCTTTCTAAAAAGCTAAACTTGCTTGCTACTCAACAAGTCCATACCAATGGTCAGCAACACACTAGCACCCTAAATACTGCGACTATTGGGCTTTTAGTGATTCTTTCTATTGCTCTTGTTATTAGCTGGACACTGGCTGGCATCATTGTTAAACCAATCAACAATATTCAGGCAACCATGCGCGAAGTAGCAAAAGGTAACCTGCTAGTAAAAGCCGAAGAACATGGAGACAATGAGATCTCACGTCTTGCGCAAGACGTAAACAAATCCGTTGAGCAATTGCGTGACACGGTAAGTTCACTGTCTCGAATCAGCATCGAAGTTGCGTCAGCATCGACTGAACTAGCTGCTGTAATGACACAATCAAGTGCGAACTCAGACCAAGAGAAGCAAGAAGTGGAACAAGTTGCTTCTGCCGTGAATCAACTTGAGAGCACAGCAGCAAACGTCAACGAAAATGCAGTACAAGCCGACTCCGCGTCTAAGCAAGCTGACGAAATGGCGACACACAGCATGAGCTTGTTTAATGAAAGTAACCAAGCAAACGAGCAAATGGCGATTCAGCTTAGCGAAGCTGCGAACGTTGTTGGCACGCTAAAAGAGCACTCAGAGAAGATTGGTAATGTCATTGAGGTTATTCAAAGCATCTCAGAGCAGACTAACCTTCTTGCGCTTAACGCTGCCATTGAAGCCGCTCGTGCAGGTGAAAGCGGACGTGGTTTTGCGGTTGTAGCTGATGAAGTGAGAATGCTAGCAGCACGTACACAAGATTCGACCAAGGAAATCCAAACCATCATTGAAGGCTTGCAGGTTCAATCTGGAAACGCGAATGAGAGTATGAGCAGTTCGCTGTCTATGCTGGAGCATAACCAGACGCTTTCGGGTGAGGTAAGCTCTGCACTTTCCGGCATTGCGAACTCAGTAACGGATATCACGGAAATCAACACTCAGGTCGCCGCTGCTGCAGAAGAGCAAAGCCAAGTGACTTCAGACATTAACCGTAATATCTCAAATATCTACAGCTTAGTAAGCCAAAACGTAACCGGCATTACCCAAGCAGCAGCAGCAAGCCACGAGTTATCAAACCTCGCTGAACAACAAAAGCAGCAGTTGGGCTTCTTTAAGGTTTAAGGGGTAAGGGTTAAGGGTTAAGGGCGAATAATCTTTAAGGTTCAGCTGTAACGGCTTATGGTATAGGCTCTAGGATACAAAATTTAAGCCTTAAACTGTAAGCACTTACTTAACATGTACAGATTGCAGTAACCGACCTTCATTATTAAGCCAACTATTGAGTCATCAGTAGTTGGCTTTTTTAATTGCTGGAGATTACTGATCGCTCTCAGCAGCTCTGATTCTTTCAATCGCTTCGACTCTTCGAAGTTGTTCGGGCTGAAAATGCGTAGTCCGAAGCTGTGCGATAGTCTCTTGTTGCTCAATTTCTGAGAGTGCTGAGTCATTCAAAATGTCATTTCGTTCAACAAAGTAAATATCTAAAGCTCCATCAAAGTCCGCCCTTTGTTGATCAAGCGCTTCGAGCCTCTGTGTTGCTTCTTCTCCGACCAGTTCACTTCTTTTCAAGTATTTACCTTGTTCGTCTAGACCTTCTGAACTGGATAGCTGTGGGAGTAATACCTGATTCTGATGGCTCATTTGAACGTAATCTGGCTGTTCAGATAGATAAGACTCAAGCCTTTGCTGATATTCTGACTCGTCTAGCCCTTCTTGTTTCAGAAGTAACTTTTCTAAAGCGATTTCCCTCATTCTGTTGTCATGGGTAAACAAAATACTTATCTCGCTCTCACTGAAAAACTGTGCTTGAAGATCGAGGAGAGCTTGATTCAGTGCGCGTAAGTCCTCAGCGGATATAGAGGTGTTGTCGAATTGCACGTCTAATGCTGTCAGTGCCGCCTTGTACTCAAGATACTTGGCAAACAGTGCTTTATCGACAATCGTAGCTTGTGATTGCTCGTGGTGTTTTGCCACATTGTCGCGAATATCTTCGAGGGTTAATTCTGTATTGCCTGACACGAAATATTCCATCATGTCTTTAGCTGACGCACTATCGATTTCGGTATCTTGTTGAGAGCTAACCTTCAATGAAGAAGCGCTTTGTTCGCTGTTATTATATGAACTTGTATCTTCCTTCTTTAGATATAAAAAGACCGCCGCTGTACTCATCAGGGCTATCGTGGTTATCGACAAAATGGCGATCTTTTTCATCATACTTTCCTTATTCTCTTAATGAACGGTTAGTGCTACCTAAAGGCCAGCCAACTTCAATCGATTGGCATGCTGACGATATAAGGTCACTGGATCGGTCTCAAAAAGATGGTGGATACCCAATAGTCCATTGATCTCGTCTAGGTGATTCATTTTGTAATCATCACCAATCACTTTGCCCAAATGCGCGCTACATGCTCCCACTAACCCGTCATTAGGTTCATTAAAAGCTAAACCAAGGATTGTCATCGCTCCGTCGGTAGGATCAAGAAGGTTGGTAAAAGTGGAAGAGCCTGTCCATGAATAATAATAGACACCGTTGTTTGCTTGCCATTCACCATCACCACACTCAGACGTTGGCACGCCTTCAGGGTAAAACTGATTGAATGCAAGCGAACCTTCAGTGGTCAACGCTTCAAGAGATGCAAGCCCATCTTGATCTAGATCCGTTCCACCAGATAACAGGTTGATAAGCGCCGTTAATCCACCAGCCAACTTAACCGCAATACCTTCCGCGGCTGAACCTTCTGATACGGTTCCACGTACGAGGTCGGCTACTTTCGAGCCTTTATGAACACCACCAATGCTCGTCACCGAAGCAACAAGATCAGGTCGAACCGATGCGACATAGCGCGCAGTAGGACCACCGTGACTATGACCAACTAGATTCACTTTACTTGCGCCTGTCGCGGCTAACAGCGTCTCAACTTGAGCGAGTAACTGTTCACCACGAACTTCGGAACTGTTGGTAGCAGAAACCTGAGCAACGTATACGCTCGCACCATCTTTAGTTAGAGACTCCGGTACGCCATAGAAGTAATCCACGCCTGCTAATGTATCGAAACCAAACAAGCCGTGTACCAACATAATAGGGTATTTCGTTGCAGTGTATCCGCTGGTTTCTAATGCTGATGCGCTTGTTCCGGCATAGACACCAAAACTGGATAGGCAGGCTATCGTCCAAATTAATATCTTTTTCAATGCTCTTTCCTTAAACAGATTAGACCTCTGATGAGTAAAGAAACCGTAGATGATGATTTTATAAAACAAAAAGTAACAACTTGATATTTGTGATATTGAACTTGAATTAAACAATTGTGATGAACATAGAAAATGCAACGTCGCTTGATACTACCAACAGATAAACCACTGATTAAATTAAAATTTACCTCCCACCCTTCTGATAACGTTTTCATTTCGGCATTCAATAGACAAATCATCCCGTACAGGTCAATGACGACGTGTTTGCCTGCGATAGTTCGTTAAAATCAAATGTTAGATATTAGCTATCTCATTTCGAAGCCATTGTTTTTCAATCAAAAAGTGGTTGGAACTTTGACACTGATGCCAGTTATGAGCCGCTAATAAACTGAATGTATTGACGAGAGTTATTGGTTTTAGATATAGGTCATACCAGTTATTTGCAATTCAGTTATTAAAACAGCCACAAGCAACAACGTTTTGTTTGGCTCACAAAATATAAAAGAGAATACAGTGATGAAAAATACGGCTTTTATACTCGCGTTAACCCTGCCTTTTGGTGCTTATGCAGCTGAAGATTCAATACCGACACCTGAATCTATTACATCCGCACAAGTACTTAGTACACAAGGTTCAGAGACCTATTCTTATGTTCGATGCTGGTATCGAACCGATGCCTCACATGACTCTCCAGCCACCGACTGGAAATGGGCGAAAAAGGAAAATGGTGATTACTACACAATCAATGGATACTGGTGGTCTTCTGTATCCTTCAAGAACATGTTCTACAGTGACGCTCCTCAATCTGAAATCAAGCAGCGTTGTGAACAGACGCTCGACATCCAACATGACGCCGCAGACATCACTTACTTTGCAGCAGACAATCGCTTCTCTTATAACCACTCGATTTGGACAAATGACAACGTTGTCCAAGCGAACACCATCAACCGTATCGTCACCTTCGGTGATAGTCTTTCTGACACCGGTAACCTATTTAACGGTTCTCAATGGGTTTTCCCGAACGCTAACTCATGGTTTTTAGGGCACTTTTCAAACGGTTTAGTCTGGACAGAGTATTTAGCCAAGGCGAAAGATGTGCCTCTTTATAACTGGGCAGTAGGTGGGGCTGCTGGCACCAATCAATACGTCGCATTAACCGGAGTATATGACCAAGTCACCTCTTACTTAACCTATATGAAAATCGCCAAAAACTACCGCCCAGAAAACTCGTTGTTTACTTTAGAGTTTGGCCTCAATGACTTTATGAACTACAACCGAGAAGTGGCTGATGTAAAGGCCGATTTCAGCAGCGCTTTGATCCGCTTAACGGAATCTGGTGCAAACAATATCCTGCTGTTCACCTTGCCCGATGCAACCAAAGCACCTCAATTCAAATACTCAACTGAACAAGAGATCATTAAAGTTCGTGGCAAGATTTTAGAGTTCAATCAATTCATCAAGACGCAGGCCAAGTATTACCAAAGCATGGGTAAAAACGTGGTGTTGTTCGATGCGAGTGCGTTGTTCGCCAGCATTACCGATAATCCAGAGCAACATGGCTTTCGAAACGCGAGTGATGCCTGCCTTAATATCAATAGAAGCTCAGCAGCCGACTACCTAAAAAGTCACAGCTTAACCAATGATTGCGCAGCGTACGGATCAGACAGCTATGTCTTCTGGGGAGTAACACACCCAACGACCGCCACCCACAAATACATTGCCGACCATATTTTGGCGTATTCATTCTCAACCTTTGATTTCTAATGCTTTTCGAATGACTCTGAGTCCTGAGACAACACCTCTCAGGTGCAGAAACCAGATACAAAAAAACCGCCCTTCATCGGCGGTTTTTATTTACGCTAGTTTGTATAAAGATCTGTATTTATAAACATAATCTTTTAGCTCACGCGAGTTGATTACTCGTCGTCAGTTTTTGGCGCAACTTTCTTCTTAGGGATAAATACTGTATCACCCACTGCCACATTCTTGTGGAAGCTCTTATCACGCTTAACCGGTTTTTTCGGCGTTTTCTTAGCTTGAGTGTTGGTTTTCTTCTTCGCAGGACCGCCTTTAGCAAAAGCAGGTTTACGCGGCTTAATACCTTTGAATTTACCTTTTAGACCTTCAAGTACAGAGAAAGTAAGATCTTGTTGAAGGTAAAGCTCAACACGCTTAAAGCTATCCCAGTCTTTTGGACCAACCAAAGAGATTGCATCACCTTTGTTACCCGCACGACCAGTACGACCAACGCGGTGCACGTACTCTTCTGTATGCTTAGGCATATCAAAGTTGATAACGTGGCTTACGTTTGGAATATCGATACCACGTGAAGCAACGTCTGTTGTTACCAAGATCTTGTAAACCGCACGCTCGAACTGGCTCATGATTGCATTACGTTGCGTTTGGTTTAGGTTACCGCTCAATGCCACCGCTTTAAGCTTCTTCTCGTTTAGCTTCTCGGTTAGGCGATCAGTATCAGCACGAGTTGCCGTGAAGATCATCACCTGACGGTATTCAGCTTCTTCAATAACACGATCCAGAATTGCTTCTTTATGATCTAGATGGTCACATAGGTAAAACTTCTGAGTGATATCAAGGTGCTGTTCGTTAGAAACACCCACTGAGATGCGTTTAGGCGAATCTAGCATTTCATTTGCAATGTCGTTCACTTCCGCGTGATCAAGTGTCGCAGAGAACATCAACGTTTGACGGCGACGGTGTTTAGCTGCGTTCGCGATACGACGCAATTCAGGTGCGAAACCTAAATCTAGCATACGGTCAGCTTCATCAAGGATCAGCGTTTCAACACCATCTAAAAACAGTGAGCGGTGCTCAAGGTGATCCGCAAGGCGGCCTGGAGTCGCAACAATAAAGCGAGGGTACTTACGCAAAGCCTTAACTTGGTCGTTAAAGTTTTCACCACCCAAAATAAGTGTGGCTTCGTAAGATAGACCACCAAGCATGCTACGCAGCTCGCCATAAACTTGTTTTGCTAGCTCACGAGTAGGAGCCAAAATTACACCACGAGGATCTTTAGCAGAAAACGCTTTTGTTTTTAATGCCTTATGTATCATTGGCAACACAAACGCCAATGTTTTTCCTGATCCCGTTTTTGATGAAGCCAATAGATCCTTACCAGCAATAGCAACAGGGATCGCTTTTGATTGGATCTCTGTCGCCTTCTTGAAGTCGTAATGTTTTAAGTTCTTCAGTAAGCGGTTATCTAAGCCTAAATCTTTAAAGTGCAAAGGACTCTCCAGTCATGATGGTATTGAATAAAATTAATTTAACGTGACATGATACCGCGAAAGTACTTTATAAGGATAGAGATCACAGAAAATTTATCCCTTTATCTATCGTTTGCTAGAACATTGTATGCATTGCTCGCAAAGAAATAACTCTCCAAACACATCAAAACCGGCTCTCACCCCTCCATCTCATAAACGAGACATAACGTGACGCTCAGCTAATTACCTCAAAAATTTAGTAATTTCTCTAGTTATTGTTTTTGCAGTTAAAAAATTAGTCGCTACAATCATTAATGAAGCGACTATATGATAAAGAATGTATAGCGCATCTTTTGATGATAAATAAGCAAGGAGTTCTTATGAATAAGACGTTAATCGCAGCTGCAGCCTCAGTTTTCATTTTAGCTGGTTGTTCTTCTGAGCCAGAAGAAGCTGCAATGTCACAAATGGATCAATTGACTAACCAAGTTGCTGAGCTAACCAGTGAAGTTGAAGCACTTAAAGGCGATAAAGCGGCAGCTGAAATGAAAGCTCAAGAAGCAGCTGCAGCCGCTATGGCAGCAAAAGAAGAAGCGGATCGTGCTAACGACCGTATCGACAACATCGCAGAGTCTTACACTAAATAGTTTGAGAGCTCAGTGCGATTAAGCTGTAGATTAAATCAGTCGCAAAATGCAGTAAATAGACAGCACCACCTCTTAACGGATGTGGTGCTTTTTTTGGGCGTTACTAATTCGAGTAAACAAAGATAAACGCCCCTTATTACAGAAGAGGCAATCAAATTAGAACTCAATCACAGGTGGTGCTATCTCAACAGGCACGCCATTTTGAGCAAATATCACCGCTTTCGCTTTTGAATTTGGTAGATCTGCATCTTCAAGCCACCATTTTAATTCAACGGGGATTTGCAATAATTTCTTAGAGCCGTCGCTTCGCGTCAATGGTTCGTGAGCTTCAACAAACACGCTTCTATCAGGCTCTAAAGACACTTTGATAGGCTCATCGATTATTGTGACTTGCTCACCACGACTAACCTGTTCAAAAAGCCACTCAATATCTTTAGGTTCCATACGGATACAGCCGGAGCTGACTCGCAAGCCTATCCCAAAGTCTTTATTGGTGCCGTGTATCAGATAATCACCTGCACCATAAGCAAGTCGTAATGCATACTCGCCCAGAGGGTTTTCCGGCCCAGCAGGAACCACTTTTGGTAGCTCAATCCCTTTCTCTAGATACTCTTTACGAATTGAGTTTGGAGGCGTCCAAGTCGGATTGGGTCTTTTTTGGCTTATCTTAGTGATCATCTCTGGGGTATCTCGCCCCACTCGACCGATGCCAACAGGAAATACGTGCACCTGATTTTTCTCAGGTTCAAAGAAGTACAACCTTAACTCGGCAAGGTTAATCACAATGCCTTTTCTCGGCGTATCCGGCAGAATCAGACGACTAGGAATACTTAACACATAACCTTCAGCAGGAAGAAAAGGATCAACGCCTTTGTTTGCCGCCATTAAAGAGAGAAAACCAATATCGTATTGCTTAGCAATGATGGCCAACGTTTCGCCCGCTGCCACTTCATGCTGCTGTATTCTTCCGACAATACGACTTTCAGTTGGCGGCAACTCAAAAGTTGCAGCAGACACACACGACGAAGCCATCGCTGCCACAAACAAGGAGACCCTCACTAGAGGTAAAGCTACCTTACGTATCTGTGTTCTCATTGAGTGCAAAGGCGTCGAGTTAGCGCAATACGACATACAATTCCTTGGTTTGTCTTTTTATCAAAGTTTAGATTATCGCTGATCAAACGTCGCGACAACGTATTGTTGCTCCAAGCTGATATGCAACAGGCTTTTATTTGTCGTTTTTCGTCTGGACATAGCGTAATTTAACCACACAAAATCGATTGCCTCTAAACTTTCAACATATTTGGTTATCTATATGAATAATACTTTAAAGGTAGAGCAAATTTGTGACAAACATCTCACGGAGCCTCGTTTTAACTCGCTAATATTGCCTCAACAAAACGAATTCAATTCAACAGAATCGGTAATTAATAAAACCCTGTTCCTATAATTACCGTTAAAACTTTGGAGAACGACCATGGCTACACCTCATATTAATGCTCAAGCTGGTGATTTCGCAGAAACTGTACTTATGCCAGGCGACCCGCTTCGCGCAAAATACATTGCAGAAACATTCCTTGATGACGTGAAGCAAGTTTGTGACGTTCGCAACATGTTTGGTTACACAGGCACTTACAAAGGTAAGAAAGTTTCTGTAATGGGCCACGGTATGGGTATTCCATCGTGCTGCATCTATGTACATGAGCTAATTGCTGAGTACGGCGTAAAGAACGTTATTCGCGTAGGTAGCTGTGGTGCGGTACGTGATGACGTGAAACTAATGGACGTTGTTATCGGTATGGGTGCATCGACTGACTCAAAAGTAAACCGCATTCGTTTCAACAACCATGACTTCGCGGCAATCGCTGATTTCGGTCTTCTAGAAGAAGCCGTAAACCAAGCACGTGCACAAGAAGTTCCAGTTAAAGTTGGTAACGTATTCTCTGCAGACCTTTTCTACACTCCAGAAGCTGACCTTTTCGAAAAAATGGAAAAGCTAGGCATCCTTGGTGTTGATATGGAAGCAGCTGGTATCTACGGTGTTGCTGCGGATCTTGGTGCTAAAGCTCTAACTATCCTAACAGTATCTGACCACATCATCCGTGGTGAGAAACTAAGCTCTGAAGATCGTCAAAAATCTTTCAACGACATGATGAAAGTTGCTCTAGAGACTGCAATCAACATCTAACGAATTGATAAGATACATTGAAAAGCGTTACCCCGCAGCCAAGCTCACTTGGCTGCTCAAATAATCCCGAGGGGGAGATCGTGTCTAACGACAAGCTGCCAAAAGATGCGGATGGTTTGCAACTCAACTTTTGTAAAACATTGGCGTGTGACAACTTTGGCTTGAGCGATGCAAAACGGTATGTTTTGCAACACGCAAACCCTAAGCGTCCAGCGATGGTTTGTCATGAATGTGGAGCTTTCCCCCCCTTACTTAACAATCGTGAAGTGTTAAGCGAACTTCATCGCCTAAGACAACTTCACAGCGACGGGCTCCCTGCTTGTCGTAATGATGATTGCGATAACTTTGGCTTATCGGTTCATACCCACAAACATCTTTATCATGCCTTCGGCTACAGTGGCGATAGGCAGCGTTACAGATGCAAAGACTGCCAATCAACCTTCGTTGATAAGTGGTCAGGATCCAACAAAAAACTTCAGTTTCAAGAGAACCTCATGGGCTTATTGTTCATGGGGTATTCAGTACGTGAAATTTGTAGAAAGTTAGAGATCAATCCAAAGACTTTCTATG
Source organism: Vibrio sp. 10N.286.49.C3 (assembly GCF_041469545.1). Classification (NCBI taxonomy): domain Bacteria; kingdom Pseudomonadati; phylum Pseudomonadota; class Gammaproteobacteria; order Vibrionales; family Vibrionaceae; genus Vibrio; species Vibrio sp. 10N.286.49.C3. The sequence goes on along the minus strand of NZ_JBFRKT010000008.1, from coordinate 129,189 downwards.
ATCATGTTGACCATATCGCCAGTCGCTGTCGTCGCAAGTTAGCGATGATCGATGCTCGTTGGGTCAACCATGCTAAAGATTACGAATTCGCTTCTCACTACCAACGCCTGCAACCGAAAAGCAACAATGGTGTGGTATGGATAGCGACTGGCGAGGCACACTCTGGCTACATCCTTTGCCAACACGTCAATTACTCTCAAAATGAAGAACCATCTGGAAGTGCTGATCACAACCCTTATGATGACGTTGCACGCTTTGTGTCTAAAGAGCACTCTTCAGAAGCGAATCTCGAACTTCCTCAGCCGTCTGACAAACTGAAAGAGCGCATTGAGCAGCAATACCAAGTGATTCTTGCGAGAGGTAATGTCGAGGATCCAATGGGGAACCTCACGACATTCAGTTACCCTTCGAAGGGCGCGCTAATTCGACCGCCTTATACTTCCTATGCTCACTTCCTACACGTGCTTGATATGTGTGATGAGAATAAGCATGTCACGATCTATATGCCACAAGACCCATTACTAAGATCTGCCGCTCTAAGCGTTTGCTTGCCGCGTATTCAGAGTCAAAATGTTGACCTTATGTATGTAGAGGAAGACTCAGGTTGGCAAGATGACCAAAATTTTGAAAAGATCGACATCGTTCATATGAGTTGGTGGCGCGATCGTTGGGCTATCGCGAGTCAAGGTGACAGTCAAAAAGGTATCTGCTACCTAACGGGTAATAATCCAGAACCAAAACAGTGGTTTAATACAGCTTCAATTCAGCAAACAAAGTTCTATCAACAACGTTTTCAGTTGTTATTTGATAGCTTCATCAATGAGCCAAGACGTAAACTTCGTCCTGGGGGCATTCTTCCATTACTCGACATATTTAGATCTTGGCACAATCTGTGCTACCAAGATAAGCAAGGGTTGACGGCAGCACAACGCTTAGGTGTGACAGAGCAGCCATTAACTCTTAAGCAATTGCTTTCATAGAAATTTACCATCTAGACAAGCGCTCTAGAACTCATTGATTTCAAAGCAAAAGCATGAGATAACACCCAGAATTGGAAAAGATACGTGTCCCCTTTATGCTCAGCGAGAGATAATTGATGCTTATCATCAATCACACTCCTATAATGATTGTGTTATCAATATGTTCGATAATTATGGATCTAAGCCTTGGACAAAAATCAGTACCTTCTTGAAACCGAACTAGAACAACTCAAAACTCGCGTTGATTCTGAGCCATTGGTGATCCTAGAGATTGCACAACAATGCCTAGTCAGATCAGAGCAAGTTCTGTTTGAAGAGGGCGCTATCCAGTCATTCATGTTAATGGCGAGATGTTGTTGGAACCTTATGGATTACCAGAAAGGTTTAAAATACATCAAGGAAGCCTACAAACGCCAAAGCCGATTAGATACCGATCATTTTCTCCCTGAAATTCTCCACTTACACGCTCTCCAATTCTGGGGACAAGCCAAGTATTACTCCGCCCAACAGTTCTGGATCAATGCATTAGAACAATCTGCACTGGTTGATGAAGTGGAGATTCAAATTGAATGCCTCATTGGCCTTGGCAACATTTGGCGAATGACTCACGAATATAAACTTGCACGCTCTACCCACCAGCTCGCTGTAAAAGTAGCGAATAACAGCCGCATTGGTTGGTTAGAAGGCAAAGCAAGAATACTTCTCGCATGGGATTACTACCTGCTCAACAACTATGTTGAAATGCTATCGGTGCTCGACGGTGCAGAAGAAGCACTAAAAGAATATAAAGATAATACTTGGCACGCTGAAGTATGGGATTTTCGAGGCCTTGCCCTACTTGGCCTTGAACGTTTGGATGATGCAGAACGAGCCACAGCCAAAGCGCACAAGCTAGCAGTAGAGCACAACCTTGTATGGATGAAAGCGCATTCCTACATCAGTCGAGCTAGACTGGAGCTCTTAAGAAAGAGGCCAGAACAAGCCGCCGAGTTGCTAAGGCTGGCAGAAGAGTCAGCAAACGAATTCGATAATGGCGAACTGCTTAGCCAAATTTGTTATCAACAGTCTTTAGTCGCAGAAGAAAATCAAGATTTTGAAGCCGCATTGATCGCTTTTAAGAAGTATCGTCAATATTCTACCGGCATGCTTAAAGAACAAACAAATCGTGTCGGTTTAGACAAAGCGCGCAGTTCAAAACGCCAGCTTGAACAGAGAGCTCGTAAGCTAATTAACCGCATTCGAGGTCAACACGAACACGACCCGGAAAAGCACCTCTCTTATGTCGTTTCCGAAACCTTCTGGTGGGAAAAACTGGTACTATTTAAGACGGAGCTTAAACGCTCTAATCACTGCATCATCATGTTCCATCACATCGATACCGATTACTTAGATGTCTGTACCGAGATAGCACATACCTTGTGTAATCAGAACGACTTCATTGCAAGGCTAAGTTCGGAACGTGTGGCTCTTATGCTTTCCGAAAAAGACGAAGCTGCTGACCAGATCTTCAAAACTCTGACCACCATGCTAGATATCTATCCATGGCACAGAAAAGGATTAAAAGGTTCGAGACCGACCGTCAGCCTCAACGATATTTTGACGTTCCCGTTCACTCTTGAACAACTAGAAGAAGACGATGCTGAGGTAACAGAATGATGGAAACCCTATTAAGCAAGATTACAGATGCAGGTCTAGATCCTTCATCGGTATCGGGTGAAGAGGCGATCATATTCTGGAATCATATTCGCCAACACGTTTCGACGACACAAACAGAACAAGCACACTGTTACATCATCAGCTCTGAGTACCGCGCCGAGTTACAACAAAATCAAACCAGTATTGATGAGTTAAAACTGGCACTCGACCTACTCCACCTTCCTACAGATATAGAAGATATTCTTACGGTAAAGACCAGCTTAAGTAATCGCTTGGTTGAAATTGGTGATTACACGTCGGCACTGAATGAATTCGTCAGCTCATCGACAATCGCCGTTGAGCACGGACATATCGATGAATATGTAATGGCTATCTTAGGTATGGGGAACCTGTGTGACGCTTACGGAGACCACAGCAGAGCTCTTCGCTACTACCAAAAAATCAATAGCATAGATCACGCGATAAGCAGTCGATCACTTCGTCTTAAATTCAAGCTTTATATGGTAGCAAGTCTGCTACTGCTCAACCGAATAACGGCGGCCAGCGACTTACTGAACGAATGCGAAGAACTGAGCATTTTAGTGAGTGATAAGCTACTCACAGCTCAGATACTGTTGTATCAAGCAAAAGTGCTCCGTGCTAAGAAAAAGCACCATGAAGCGCTTCGTTGTCTGTCAAAAATTCAATATCCAGCCAACAGTACTCAAGCAAGTTGGCTCGCGACCATGACTCGTCTAGAGTTAGCACATTGCTTGAGTGCGACCGGAAAGCAAGACTATGCAAGTATGATCTTGTCGAGCACCCACAAACGTGTGAAGCCCGGATCGTCACCTGTGCTTGCGAAGCGCTTCTATGATTCTCTAAGTGATGTATGTTTGAATCAAGGTCGTTTTGAAGAAGCGCTGAGCTACGAGAAGAAAGGCTACCGAATTGAAACGGATCTGATGAAGCAGATCCCGATCAGCGAACTTGGTGCAAGCCAACTGCGCCGTCTATCACGGTTTGAATTACAACTTAAACTCATTCTCTCCGAACAAGAGAACAAAGAGCTAAAAGAGACAACAGAGCAGCACAAGAATACGGTTGCTCAACTACAACAAGATGTTTTCACCGATCCACTGACCGGGTTACACAACCGTCGCTGGTTAGATGTGAAACTGAAAGATCTACTGCTACACGAAACGCCTTTCGCATTAATGGTTATCGATATCGACCACTTTAAGTCAATCAATGATGAACTGAGCCACTTAGTGGGTGATAAAGCGATCGTCAGCGTTTCTCAAGAACTGCGTTCATACTTTAAGTTTAGAGGCGCGTCATGTGTCAGGTTTGGCGGAGAAGAGTTCCTCGTCATCCTTGAGAATACTGACCTTGCGAAAGCAGAAATGCACTCTGAAAATTATCGAGAGCGTATCTTCCAATTTGGGTGGCATGAAATACTCGGCGAGCGCGGTTTAACCGTTAGTATCGGTATCACTTTGCATCGCGATGGAGAAAATACTCAGCGTACCTTCTATCGTGCAGACAAGGCCCTATACCGAGCTAAAGCCAACGGCCGTAATCAAGTGTGTACAGAGTAGTAACATGTCTGTCTGTGGGTCTTTAGTTCTGTAGGTCTGTAGCTCTGTAGCTAAGCCCGCCTCTTATTGATAAAAGAACAAAGAAATTCCACCTAATGCGGCAAGTGTCCCGATGATACTTTGCTTTGACACCTTCTCTCCTCTAATCGCATAAATCACCAAAATAAAGACCGGGCTGGTCGCTATTAATGTTTGAGCAATCGCAGGGTTAGCATTTTTCAACGCCACTTGCTGAAGCCATAGAGCGAGAAACGTCCCGACAAAGATTGCCCCTAATAACCAAAGTTTATCGAGCTTGGTCATTGCCCATAAATCTCTTTTTATCGACGAGTACGGCTTCTTTTCAACGAAAGGGATAATCAGCATTACGGCAAACACGCCAATCGTCAGGCGAATCAAAGCACCTAACAATGGTGGAATGTCACCCGCCACCAATGCGTAATGGGAAATCACCACGCCCGACGCCTGACAAACGCTTGCCATAAGCCCATATCCAATGCCACCCCACTGTGCTTTGTCATTAGAAATATCATTACCGTTCGCTGATTTCGACGGCTGAAAGACCACAAAGGTCACCGCTAAGGTTGTTATCACAACACCGAGCCAACTTTGCAAAGTGAGTGCCGCGCCAAGAAACATTAATGCCAAAACACCAGAAAGAGGTGGAGCCAGAGATTCCAGCAACAAGGTCTTATTGGCACCAATTCTTTTTAATGCCGCAAAATAAGCACTGTCACCAACTGCGATACCAATGACTCCCGAGATCGCCAAGATCCCAAAATGGTTAGCACTCAGTTCGAATTCAGGCATCGGTATTAACGGCATGACCAACAGCATCATGCCAGAGGCTACAACCCCCTTAACAATGTTCAACTGCATCGCAGAGAAGCGATGCCCAAACTGCCCATAAATCCATGTCGCACATGCCCACACCATCGCAGCGCCAATGGCCGCTAATTCACCTATATACATCCGCATTTATCCTTTATTTATTGTTGTTATGGCTATGATTATGGCTATGCGCATCGTTTGAATCAGAACTGTCATCTTGTCAGCAAGAAATCCGAAATAACCTATTCAAGTTCAATTGGATTTTATAAGATCCATCAGTGATTTTATTCTCATTATTAGCAGCAACATATTATTTTCAGATTGGTAAATCATTTTTATAACAATTACTTGGATGATAGCGTAGTATATTTGTAACTAACATCTAACATTACAAGGATCTGTTATGTTTTTAGACTACTTTGCACTCGGTCTACTGATTTTCGTAGCATTAGTTATCTTTTACGGCATCATCGTTATTCACGATATTCCTTATGAAATTGCGAAAGAACGTAATCACCCTCATCAAGATGCTATTCATGTCTCAGGCTGGGTTAGCCTATTCACTTTACACACTATTTGGCCGTTCCTTTGGATTTGGGCTACGTTGTGGCGCAAAGATCGTGGCTGGGGCTTCGCTAAGCTTGAAGAAGAACAACATGATATTCATCACCGAGTCGACACTCTCATCGACCAAGTGAGTGCACTTCAGAACGAAATCGCACAGCTAAAGCAAGCGGGCACTGAGCAAAACAGCACAGAGAAACAGACAAACAACGTTCAAGATCAGGAGGCTAAGTAATGGATTTACTGCTGATAATGACCTACGCGGCGCTTTGTATTACGATTTTCAAAGTATTCAAAATCCCACTAAACAAATGGACTGTCCCCACTGCCGTACTGGGTGGTGTTGTCCTCATCGGTACTTTGATTCTATTGATGAACTACAACCACCCTTTCACACAAATCGGTAATCAAGTTTACTCAACGACACCGATTGTTTCAGGGGTTCGAGGCAAAGTCATCGAGGTTCCGGTTGAAGCAAATAAGCCTCTCAAGCAAGGGGATATCCTTTTCAAAATAGACCCGATTCCTTTTGAAGCTGAAGTTGCTAAGCTGCAAGCCAAAGTAAAAGAAGCGAGTCAAGGAGCCTTAGGTCTAGAGTCGCAAGTTGGAGAAGCTGAAGCTGCCAAAATAAAAGCCATTGCAGAAAGAGACAAAGCACAACGTGAATTCTCTCGATACAAGCGAGGCTTCGAAAGTGGCGCATTTACAGAGCAACAACTCGATACTCGTCGACAGGCATACAAAGCCGCAGAAGCTGCAGTGAAAGTAGCCGAAGCAAACCAACAACAAGCTCAGATCGCACTTAACTCTGAGATTGGCGGTGAGAATACAGCGGTTGCAGGCTTACTTGCTGATTTACGTAAAGCTGAATTCAATCTTGACCAAACGGTAGTAAGAGCACCAACCGATGGCTACGTAACTCAACTCGCTCTTCGTCCTGGTGTAATGGCTGTACCACTACCATTAGCGCCGGTGATGACCTTTGTTCACACTGAGGCGCAATTCTATACCGCAGCCTTTAGACAAAACTCACTACAACGCCTGCAACCTGGCTACGAAGCTGAGTTTCTATTTAGAGCACTACCAGGAAAAGTATTTAAAGGACGCATTGATGAAGTGATCCCAGCCATTGGTGAAAGCCAATTTCAAGCTCGAGGCACACTTCTAGGTACTGACGCACTGCGCACTAGCGGCCGTGTATTTGTTAAGCTGACCATCACAGATGATCTGTCTGAGTACCATTTGCCTATGGGTACTGCCGTCGAAGTGGCCGTTTATTCTGATAGCTTCACTCACGTATCTATCATGCGTAAAGTGCTTATTCGCATGAAGAGTTGGCAAAACTATCTATATCTAGACCACTAACTAGAGCTAGACCACTAAACGGTCGTAGATATACGACAACCCCGCTTAACACATTGTTAATATGAATCAAAAAGCCAGACTCGTTCTGGCTTTTTTGTTGCTTGATTAACCATAAAATTGCGCTTTTTACGTGATATTAATGCGTCTAGATGGAATTTTAGACATCTAGACACTTACCTTCCCTTATGGAAGGGTTCTACTGTATAATGCGCGCCTTATTTTTTATATTTGCCCAAAAAACGTTCTCATTGAGACGCATATTAATAATGGCGAATATTATGCTTTATTTTCAGTATTCGAGGTTATCTATGAACTTTTCAGCTAAAACAGTCGTCGTTATTGCTATTGGCGCGGCACTGTACGGCATTGGTGGTTTACCTATGTTTGGTGTCCCAGTGTTTGCTAACACGACATTGAAACCAGCAATGGCAGTCTTAGCACTGTTTTCTGTTTTGTTTGGCCCTATTGTTGGCTTCTTGGTTGGCTTTATCGGCCACTGGGTAACGGATTTGTTCGCAGGTTGGGGGGTATGGTTAACTTGGGTCTTAGGCTCAGGTATTGTCGGTATGGTTATCGGCTTATTCCCAATGATGACTAAGAACCGCCTTCAACAAGGCGAACTGCCAATGAAAGATTTTGCACTGTTCGTGGTACTTGCCCTTGCGGGTAACGTTGTGGGTTATGGAAGCTCCGCGTTCCTAGACACCATCCTATACGCAGAACCGTTTACTAAAGTCTTCACTCAACTGTCTATCATCGCTGCGGGCAACACTATTCTTATCGCAGTGGTAGGCTTCCTGATCCTAAAATCAGTCGCTAAACGTAACAAACAAAGCCGTAACCTGACCGAGGCATAAACGCTAATGACTATAGCATTTTCGAACTTCTCTTTTAGATATGAGTCGCTGGATAAACCGACGCTAAAAAATATCAATCTAAGGATAGAGAAAGGAGAGAAAATCGTCATTATTGGACCAAGTGGTAGTGGTAAATCTACGCTAGGTCAGTGTCTCAATGGTCTGATACCTCATGCAATTAAAGGTGAAGTGTCTGGTTCTTTAGAGATCAACGGCAAGAATGTGTCTGAGTTTTCAATGCACGACTATACCGAGCAAGTCGGCACAGTATTGCAAGATACTGACAGCCAATTTGTGGGGTTAAGTATCGGTGAAGATATCGCGTTCGCATTAGAAAACCAGTTGATGTCGAACATTGATATGTACCCGTTAGTTAAATCGACAGCAAAAATGGTCGACCTAGCGGATATGCTTGAGCGCTCTCCTCATGACCTTTCAGGTGGTCAAAAACAGCGAGTATCGTTAGCGGGTATTTTAGTCGATGATGTCGATATCTTGCTGTTTGATGAGCCTTTAGCAAGCCTTGATCCTAAAACGGGCAAAGCAACGATTGAGATCATCGACCAACTTCATAAAGAAACCAACAAGACTATCGTGATTATCGAGCATCGCCTTGAGGATGTTCTACATCGCGATATCGATCGTGTGATCTTAATGGAGCGCGGTGAAATAGTCGCGGATATGACTCCGGATGACATCTTAGCGTCCAAGTTACTTGAGACGCACGGTATTCGTGAACCTCTCTACTTATCTGCACTTAAAGCAGCGAAAGCCCCTCTGACTAACGAAGATAAACTTTCAAACCTCAAAGCTTTGGATTACAAAAGATTCCGCCCAGCGGTTCAAGCTTGGTTTGCTGAGCACCCGGCACCGGTAGCAGAGAAACAGTACCAGCCTTTGCTCGAAGTTCATGGCTTAACTTATTCTTACGACGGCGAAAAAAATGCACTCGAAGATGTGAGTTTCAAAATTGGTAAGGGTGAGTTTGTCTCGATTTTGGGCAAGAACGGTTCGGGTAAATCCACTATCACCAAACTCATCATGGGTGTGATAGATGCTGATTCAGGTTCTTCCTATCTAAATGGTCAAGACTTATCTGAACTTTCCATCTTTGAAAGAAGCCAGAAAGTCGGTGTGGTGATGCAAAACCCGAATCATATGATCTCACATCATATGATTTTTGATGAGATTGCTTTTGGTCTTCGTAACCGCGGTATGGCAGAACAGCTGGTCACAGAAAAAGTAGAGAACGTTCTTGAGCTTTGCGGGTTAAGTAAGTTCCGCCACTGGCCCATTGAAGCTCTGAGCTATGGTCAGAAAAAGCGTGTAACGATCGCGTCTATCTTAGTGTTGGAGCCCGAACTCCTCATCTTAGATGAGCCAACAGCAGGCCAAGACTACCGTAACTACACATCGATGCTGGCATTCATCCAAAAGCTTAACCGAGATTTGGGCATTACTGTTGTGATCATCTCACACGACATGCACTTGGTTCTAGAATACACCACACGTTCGATCGTAATCGCAGACAGTAAGTTAATTGCTAATGCAGCCATGACGGAAGTGTTTAGTCAGCCATCGCTTTTAGAACATGCGAACCTTTGTACTACCAGCATTTATGAACTTGCGACTATGATGAAAATCGACGACACCAACGCTTTTATGCAGTACTTCATCGACGACGAGAGAAGCTCGCTATGAATGCATCAAAAGTAAAATTTGGCATCAATTACATTGATACTAAATCACCGTTACACGCACTGAACGGCATCACTAAATTTGTACTTTTTCTTGCTTGGGTCACTGTGGTTTTAACTACGTTCGATCTGAGATTGATTGCGTTGCTTATTGTGACTGGTTTATTCCTGCTAAAGCTTACCAATGTGCCTGTGCGCGTTTATAAGCCTTTGTTATTGGGAACGGTGAGTGTATTAAGCCTAAATGCTTTGTTCATGTATCTGCTTGCTCCACAGCAAGGTACAGAGCTCATCGGCAGCGAGACTCTATTGCTGACATTGCCGGGTAACTACTCGCTGAGCCAAGAGACGCTGTTTTATTTAATCACTGTCACGCTCAAATACATGAGTATGTTCCCGATAGCGTTAATATTCGTCTTTACCACGCACCCGACCGAGTTTGCAGCAAGCCTCAACCGTATTGGCGTTCCATACAAAATCGCCTATGCTGTCAGCTTAACACTGCGTTATTTACCTGAAGTTAAAAAAGACTTCATCAATATCATGCACGCGCAACAGGCTCGTGGCGTTGAACTATCGAAGAAAGCACCTTTACTCACTCGCATCAAAAACGTAGCTAAGGTTCTAGGTCCGCTCATTTTTTCTAGTTTGGACCGTGCAGACGAGATTTCAAACGCAATGACGTTACGAGGTTTTGGCAGACATAAGTCACGGACTTGGTATAGCTATGCGCCTTTGAAACGTATCGATTACGTTTGGCTAATGGTTATCGCCTTTATCGTTGTGTTAGCGATCGTAAAACGTGTTTTAGAACCACAATTATTCTGGTATCCATTTTAGGTTTCTCATTGAAAGCGACGCTTAAAGAACGTGCTGCTTGATGTTCTACTTAACGAAATTCAAGCCGTTTTAGAGTGAAAATCGAAACAAAAAAAGGGAGCCTCAGGGCTCCCTTTGTCGTCTTTGTGATCACTTACTTACTGTGATTGTTATTAGTTTAATTTGTAAAACACCGTTGAAAGAGGTGGCAAACGCAGCTCAATCGACGTGTCCAACCCTTCGCTTGCTATTGATTCAACCTCAGCAACCTGCTTCACTTCAAAACCGCTGCCTGCGTAATCAGCCGAGTCAGTATTCAGCAATAGCGAGTACTGGCCTTGGGCTGGAACACCTAAGCGGAAACGCTCATGAGGAACGGGCGTAAAGTTAGAAACAACCAACACGCGTTCACCCGACTCACTAATACGTTCATGAGCTAAGATACTTGCTTCAGCAGAATCTTGTAGACGCCATTCAAAACCTTTCGGGTCGAAATCAAGATCGTGCATTGCCGCCTCAAAGCGGTATAGATTGTTCAAATCTTTCGTTAAGCGTTGAACACCTTGATGGCGTTCATATTCCAACAAGAACCACTGCAGTTGATCATCATGATTCCATTCAGCCGTTTGACCGAATTCAGCGCCCATGAAGTTCAGCTTTTTACCCGGTTGTGCATACATGTAACCCATGTAAGCGCGTAGGTTAGCCGTTTGCTGCCACTCATCACCCGGCATCTTATTGTGGATAGAGCCTTTACCGTAAACCACCTCATCGTGAGACAGAGACAATACGTAGTTTTCGCTGTGAGCATAAACCAACGGGAAGGTAATCGTATCGTGGTGATATTTACGGTTGATTGGATCTTCTTGAATGTAAGACAAGCTATCGTGCATCCAACCCATGTTCCACTTAAAACCGAAGCCTAAACCGCCCATAAAGGTTGGTGCTGAAACACCCGGGAAAGCCGTCGATTCTTCAGCAATTGTCATCGCATTCGGGAAGTGTTTGTACACTTCTTCGTTCATCCACTTAAGGGTCGCGATGGCGTCGTAATTTTCATTGCCGCCGTCTACATTCGGAATCCATTGATCATGGCTACGCGAGTAATCGAGGTACAACATCGAAGCAACAGCATCAACACGAATGCCATCGATATGGAATTGTTCGAACCAGTACAATGCATTTGCTACTAAGAAGCGACGAACATGCTCTTTACCTAAGTCGTAAATGTACGAGTTCCAATCTTGGTGCCAACCACGGCGTGGATCTGGATCATGGAACAAAGGCGTTCCATCAAAGTTAGCTAAGCCGTGATCATCACTTGGAAAGTGTGCAGGAACCCAGTCCAGAACAACACCTAAACCGGCTTGGTGACATTGGTCGACGAAGAATTTGAAATCATCTGGAGAACCAAAACGACTTGTTGGCGCAAACAAGCCTATTGGCTGATAACCCCAAGAGCCGTAAAACGGGTGCTCTGAAACCGGCATCAACTCTACGTGTGTGTAACCCAGATCCGTTAGATACGGGATTAGCTCTGCCGCTAGCTCACGGTAGTTTAGGAATTCACCTTCAGCATTGCGCTTCCAAGAACCGGCATGCAATTCATAGAATGAAAGGGCTTCTTTGCGCTTTTGCGTCACTGGGCGATTCTGCCATTGAGAATCTTGCCACTGGTAGCGAGCGTGATCGTAAGTCACAGATGAAAATGATGGGTACTGCTCAGAGTAGAAACCCCATGGGTCAGCTTTATGTGGCAAGCCTTCGCCATCGGGTCCTTTTAATTCAAACTTGTATTGTGCGCCTTCTTCCAGATCAGGAATAAATAAGCCCCACATACCATAATCTAGACGCTGCATTGGGTGGCGACGACCATCCCAAGCGTTGAAGTTACCCACCAAGCTAGCCGCTGTTGCATGCGGTGCGTACACCAAGAAACGCGTGCCTGAAATCGTCTGTCCATCACGCTCTAGCGTAATAAACTGAGCTCCCATGTGATGATACATATCTTTAGGTGTATGAAGATCCTCATAACTCGCGTACAGATCATGGTATTGGTATGGATCATCGATGATCTGCTCTACTCCATTCCAATCAACCGCAAGTTTGTAGTGAGTAAAACGTAAGTCTCTTTCTTGCTTAAGAATGAAACCACTTTCACCCTCTCGCGCTAACTTAATACGAGGTTCCTTTCCAACAATCAACTCGACTTTATCTGCCCCAGGAATCCACACTCGTAATGAACCTTGTTCAGAAGGTAAGTATGGCCCTAAAAACGCAAATGGGTCTGTGAAGCAAGCCTGTGATAGTTGGGTATATATTTGTTTTTGCTTTGAAATCGAACTTAGTTCCAAAACGCTTCTCCCTAACCAAACATCCAAAAAACATAATACAAAAATGCCCGCTATTAGTGCGGGCAATATAACGACGGTTTATTCTACCAGATGAGCATTCAATATTGAGTGACCGAGGTTGTAGTTTCGTACGGCGTAAGCAAAAAACCACCTCTTTTCAAGCCACTCGACTCCATTACTTAGCTGCTTTTTCTCGTACGTCAGTTAGCTTAGAGGCGATACGATTCACGCCTTCATGAGCGAAGATTTCGTCCAAGTTCATTGATAGTTTACGACGCCAGTTAGGGTACTCATCGACCGTACCAGGGATGTTAACGGGCTTATCCATCTCTAGCCAATCTTCCAACTGAACACTCAGGAGTGTTGAGCCACCAGCCGCAACGTGCAACTGAAGCGCTTCAGCAAGATAAGAATCCATCGGCACTTGACTTGCATCACGCCCAACACCTTCAGGTAGGAAGCCGTGCCATGCCACTGAGTCTAAGATACCTTGCTTGCACTCCAAGCGGCTATCGAACAAAGTTTCTAGCTGTTGTGCGTCTGGGTATAAACCAATCTCTTGACCCATTTTTAAGTCATCACAGTGCCAGAAGCCGCGAAGCGTTGGCATATCGTGAGTACACAGTGCTGCCATCGATTGTGACGCGTAGTGCTTCGGAGAAATAAAACCACCGTCATTTTCTGATGTTTCGAAGAAGAATACTTTGTAAGAATGCACGCCAGCATCAGCAAGGATGTCTACGATTTCATCCGGCACCGTGCCTAAGTCTTCACCGATAACACTGCATTGGTAACGGTGAGATTCAAGCGCCAGAATAGACAGCATGTCTTGCACTGGGTAGTAGATGTACGCACCTTTCGTTGCGTTCTCACCCTTTGGAATCCACCACAAACGCAGCAGACCTAAAACATGGTCAATACGCAATGCACCACAGTGCTTCATGTTGGCACGAAGTAGTTTGATGTAAGCGTCGTAGCTGGTTTCTTGAAGTACTTCTGGGTTAAGTGGCGGTAAGCCCCAGTTTTGGCCTAGAGGACCAAGAATATCCGGTGGAGCACCAATGCTCGCATCCATCACTAGGTTGCCTTCATCAGCCCATGTCTCGCTGCCAGAATCTGCAACGCCTACCGCTAAATCACGGTAAAGGCCAACCGCCATGCCTTTCTCTTCAGCAAGAGACTGTGCATCGTTGATTTGGCAATCGGCTAACCATTGTAGGTACATGTAGAGATGCACTTGATCTAGGTTATCTTTGATGTATTTCTGGGTCGCAGGGCTTTCAAATGTGCGGAATTTCTCTGGGAATACAGGCCAGCCCCACATACCTGAATCTTCAGCATGCAGTTCACCGTGCAGAGCATCAAACGCGGCTTGATGCATCAGGCTTTCACCGCCCTCTTCAACGAACGCTAAGAACGCTTGTGCGCGGTCGCTGTTTTTGTCTAGATGACGAGTCTTAAATTCTGCGAATAGCAGAGGTAAGATGCTCATCTTCAGCTCAGACACTTCAGTGTAATTCACCCAGTGCGCTTCACGAGCTTTCTGTAGGCGCTGCTGGAACTCGGCGCTGCCTACCGTTTGTTGCGCTTCCGCGCTTAATGCGAACTCAGGAACTGAACTCACATCAATGTATAAGACGTTCAACCAACGACGTGAAGACGGGCTGTATGGGCTCGCACCTTCCGGGTTCGCAGGGAACAGTGAGTGAATTGGGTTTAGACCAACAAAGTCACCACCGCGAGACGCGATATCCGAAACAAGCTGTTTTAGGTCACCGAAATCACCAATACCCCAGTTGTGCTGAGTTCTTAGCGTGTACAGTTGAACACTTGGTCCCCAAAGCTTTTTGCCTTGCTCAATGGGTGACTGCTTGAAGCACGCTTTTGGCGTAATAATCAACGTCATCTCGTAAGGTTTCTTACGGCGCTTACGACTCACAATGAGCTTGTGATAACCCCATGCCAAATCACTTGGCAATGCAAACACTAAAGGGCCACCCTCGGCACGCTCGTCACGAACGACTTGAGATTGAAGATAGCCTTCAAGTACCTCTCCTTGCTCGGTTTCTAAGCGCCAGCTGAACTCACTTTCACGAGCACTCACACCCAGATTGAGTGTCACTTCTACTGGCTCACCGTCACGCAAGACAAGAACCGGGTCTAGTACATCTTTTCTGTGCTTTCTTTCTGCAGATTTAAGCAGTGCATCATCGCTGCTTGTATCGTAGCCCAATGAAGCCAATAGAGACGTAATCGTCTCTTCTGATACTTGTGCTTCATCGCCCCACGCACTAACGTAACTATCGGCAATATTTGCCATTTCTGCGACTTGTTTTAATACGGTCTGTTCTTTCATCGCTCTCTCCGAAAACGTTCTGACGCTTTCAATTTTTGTAGGGTTGTCTATTTAATTTTTACTAATCAATTAGCTTGTGACAATCAGTTTGTAAGCATTGCTATCTGAATAAGCCGTCTATTTGCTCACAAGCTAATTGAGCCAAGGCAGAAACTGCCTTGGCTACTTTGCAACTATTAACGGTTAACCGCTTCAAGTTTCCAAATGTTGTTCACGTAGTCGCGAATTGAGCGGTCTGATGTGAACTTACCAACCAATGCCGTGTTAAGAATCGCTTTCTTAGCCCAACCTGCTTGGTCTTTGTATTGTGTACCCATGTCTTCATGTGCTTTCACGTAAGAAGCGAAGTCAGCAAGACATAGGTAAGGGTCACCACCGTCTAGTAGGCTATCAAACGTTGCACGTAGAAGACCTGGTTGACCTGGAGTAAACTCATCGCCAGTCAGTAGATCTAGAGATGCTTTCAATAGTGGGTCTGCATTGTAGTAGTCATATGGGTTGTAACCCTGAGCTTTCAATGCAACAACACCGTCAACTTCTAGGCCGAAGATGTAGATGTTTTCATCACCAACTTCTTCACGAATCTCAACGTTTGCACCATCCATCGTACCGATAGTTAGAGCGCCGTTTAGAGCCATCTTCATGTTGCCCGTACCTGAAGCTTCTTTACCAGCTAATGAGATTTGCTGAGAAACGTCTGCCGCAGGGATGATGATTTCAGCCATGCTTACACGGTAGTCAGGGATGAATACCACTTTAAGCTTGTTACCGATGCGAGGATCGTTGTTGATCTTCTCTGCAATCTTGTTAACCGCGAAGATGATTTCTTTTGCTAGGTGGTAACCCGGTGCTGCTTTCGCTGCGAAGAAACATACGCGTGGCTCACACTCGAAACCAGGTTCGTTAAGAATACGGTGGTACAGAGACAGAATGTGTAGCAAATCTAGGTGCTGACGCTTGTATTCGTGCAGACGCTTAATTTGAACGTCGAAGATAGCGTTAGTATCTAGCTCGATACCCATGTTCTCTTGAACCCAATCCGCAAGACGCTGTTTGTTTTCTTTCTTAACAGCCATAAATTCTTTTTGGAATTTCGCGTCTGTTGCAAACTTAGCGATGCCTTCTAGCTGCTCAAGTTTTGCTGGCCACTCAGAGCCAATCTTACCTGTGATTAGATTAGATAGACCTGGGTTACAGAACTTCAACCAACGACGTGGCGTGATGCCGTTCGTTACGTTAGTCAGTTTACCTGGGAAGATTTCGTTGAACTCTGGGAACAAGTCTTTCTTAACCAGTTGAGAGTGAAGTGCGGCTACACCGTTTACTTTGTAAGAACCAATCACACATAGGTTTGCCATGCGAACCATGCGGTGGAAACCTTCTTGGATGATAGAAAGCTTCGCTTGTTTCTCACCGTCACCAGGCCACATCTTGCGAACTTCTTGCATGAAGCGGTGGTTGATTTCAAAAATGATTTCCATGTGACGTGGAAGAAGACGGTTGATCAGCGATTCAGACCAAGTCTCTAGCGCTTCTGGAAGTAGTGTGTGGTTCGTGTACGCGAACGTATGTGCACTGATTTCCCATGCTTGATCCCAAGATAGACCTTTCTCGTCGATTAGGATGCGCATTAGCTCAGGAATCGCAATCGTTGGGTGCGTATCGTTAAGCTGAATTGTTTCTTGCTTAGGCAGATCTTCTAGAGAGAAACCTGCTGCTTCGTGACGGCGTAGAATATCGCGAACTGACGCTGCTGAGTGGAAGTACTGCTGCATTAGACGCAGTGTCTTACCTTTTTCGTGGTTGTCGTTCGGGTAAAGTACTTTAGTGATGTTACCTGCATCGATTAGCGAGTGTTGCGCTTCGAAGTAATCACCGTTGTTAAAGCTTGCTAGTGAGAATGGTGCAATTGCCTGACATTCCCAAAGACGCAATGGGTAAACCGTGTTTGACTCGTAACCTACGATTGGTAGATCCCAAGGCATTGCTTTTACTTCCATACCTGGAACCCAAGTACGAACTTCTTTACCGTCGATGAATTCAACTTCTACATGACCGTAAAAACCAATGTGTTGTGCTAGCTCTGGACGAGCGACTTCCCATGGGTAACCTTCAACCCCACGCCATGCGTCTGGTGCTTCTTGTTGACGACCATCTTGGAAAGACTGTTTGAATAGGCCGTATTCGTAGTGAAGACCGTAGCCTACTGTTGGGTACTCTTGTGCAGCACAAGAATCCATAAAACAAGCAGCAAGACGACCAAGACCACCATTACCTAGCGATGGGTCGCGTTCTTCTTCTAGAAGGTCAGTTAGGTTTTGGCCTAGCTCTTCCATTGCATGAGTAATCTGTTCGTACAGACCCATGCTGATCAGGTTGTTACCTGTTAGACGACCAATCAAAAACTCTAATGAAAGGTAGTTAGCGCTCTTCGCGTTTTTGATTTTTTCATCATTTTCAGTTTCTAGCAGGTCAAATGTTGTCAATTCTGCTAGCGCACGCCCCATAGCTAGGTACCATGCGCGGCTATCTGCGTTTTCAATCGTTGTTGCGTAAGTTGCAGATAAATGCTTTTTAACGCTTTCTTGGAACGACACTTTATCGAAAGTTTTTTGCTGAGTTGGTTTCATTTCAGAAATCTCGCTTTTAATAGTTCTAATTCATCTGTGACATATCGTGCATGGTCACCATTAACTAAACATCCTCCCGTTAATACGACTAACTAGGAGTAGATGAGAGGGCGTAGGGGGCGTACCGATGTAAGGTTAGTGATCTGACTCTCATGTTCTAACTTCGAACAAAAAGTTGGAGTGACTAAGATCACAAGCTCCCGTTCGATAACTTAACGTTAATTGATGTGAGTTTTATTTAACCGGAATAAACTGATTAGCAAATCTGAGTTTGAGATCACGAAATTATTTTCCATATCTCATCTTTTACATAAATCTCAGTGTAAGACCGAACAAAGTCACATTCACAAACCACCACGCAACGTGAGCAAAGTCCCAAATTAAGGGCGTAGAAAGCTAAAAACATGCAAGACCGCAAGGTTTCTGAGGAGAATCATAGTCGGTGCCATTTTTCTTCACGTAACATAAGCACAGACTTAAGTAATTAGGCAGATGTGATTGGGCAACTCTTTTACGGTTTTAGAATCCCCAGAACATAGGCCACGGAATAGGTGAAAAACTTCGACATGTGGATCCCTTCGAAACTGACTCGTCCCGGCCGCTTACATAATGCAATCCTACGACCTAGGGTTCTCGATCTGCTCCAGAACGCAGATTGCTATAAGCTTGTATTGTTCCGCTCTCCTGCGGGCTATGGCAAGACCACTATGGCTGCACAGTGGCTATTAGATAAGCCGAATGTGGGTTGGTACAGCATCGATGATAGTGACAACGATGCCTTCCGTTTTATCAACTACCTACTCCAATCACTCAATAAAGCGACTCAAAACTCCTGTCCCAATGCCCAAAAACTGGCAGAGAAACGACAATTTTCATCGCTGCATTCTTTATTGAGCGAAGTATTCGCCGAGATGTCGGACTATCATCATGAATGTTTTCTTGTTTTAGACGACTACCATTTAGTCAACAATGATGACATTCAAGAAGCAATGCGCTTTTTCCTCAAACACATGCCCGACAATCTTACGCTGGTTGTAACCAGTCGGGGTACACCACCCCTAGGTACGGCAAACCTGCGCGTTCGAGACTTAATGATCGAATTAGGTAATGACTCGCTGGCTTTTGATACCGAAGAGACGACGCGCTTTTTTAATCAGCGTGTTGCCGATGGTATTGATGACACAACGGCAGACAGTATTTGTACCTATGTAGAGGGTTGGCCTTCTGCACTTCAACTTATTGCGCTGCAAGCCCAACATCAAAAACGTACGCTTGCGCAGTCTGCTGAGTCCTTCTCCCACTTTAATCAAGCCCATCTTTGGGACTACTTGGTTGAAGAGGTTTTCGACCTGTTAGACAAAGAAACTCGACAGTTCTTGATGCAGTGTTCAGTGCTTGACCACTTCAACGACGAACTGGTTTGTGCGCTAACACAACGTGAAGACGCACTGGGTATGATCGAATCATTAAATCGATTCGGTTTATTCATCTACCCGCTTGAAGGCGAAAAGAACTGGTATCGTTTCCATAACCTGTTTGGTGAATTTTTGGCACATGAGCGTCAAGCTCGAATCCCTCAACAAGAAGCAGAATTGCACCGAAGTGCCGCGAAGGCGTGGATTAAACAAGACACACCACACCAAGCACTGCGCCATGCACAGCGCGCTGAAGACCCAGAGCTGATCATTCAAATACTGACAGACCACGGCTGGCCGATGTTCAACCAAGGCGAACTTTCCTCGTTAGAGATGGCGATCAAGCAACTGACTACGGATCAACTTTACAGCGACCCTAAACTGTCCATGTTACGAGCTTGGCTAGCACAAAGTCAGCACCGCTACGAACAAGTAGGGACATTATTGGAAGAGGCTGAAACACAATATCAAGCTCGAAATATTGAACTCGACACTCAACAGCAAGGGCAATACAACGCCCTACGCGCGCAAGTTGCGATCAACAGTAATGAACCTGAAAAAGCCTTGGAATTGGCAGAGCTTTCGCTAAGTCAGCTGAACACCACCGTTTATCGTAGCCGAATTGTCGCCACGTCTGTTGTTGGTGAAGTCAATCACGTAATGGGCAACTTGAGCCGTGCACTGCCAATGATGCAGCAAACAGAAAAACTTGCACGCCAGTACCAAGTTTACCACCAAGCGCTTTGGGCGATTCTACAACAGAGCGAGATCTTAATTGCACAGGGTTACGTTCAAGCGGCATTCGAGCTGCAAGACAGTGCGTTCAAATTGATCGAAGAACACCAGCTAAAATACGTGCCTCTGCATGAATTCTTACTGCGTGTTAGAGCTCAAATATTCTGGTGTTGGAACCGATTAGATGAAGCGGAAGAGTGCTGTTACAAAGGCTTGGATATCCTTGGTCACCATTCGCCAAGTAAGCACCTTCACAGCTATTCAATGCTGGCTCGTATTTCACTGAGTCGCGGTGAAATTGATAAAGCATCTAAGTTTATCGACCAAATTCAGCACCTATTGCGTCAATCAACTTACCACGTGGACTGGACGGCGAACGCTTCCCTTTCTTTGATTCTTTTTTGGCAAGTAAAAGGCAATAAAGAGGCGATACGTGATTGGTTGAATGTGGCTGTTCGACCTGAATCAGCAAGCAACCACTTCTGCCAACTGCAATGGAGAAACATCGTTCGCGCTCACATCATTCTCGAGCAGTATGAAGAAGCGGAAGAAGCGCTGACGTTCCTTAAGAGTGAAGCTCAGCGTTCACATCTGATTACAGACACCAACCGAAACTTGATCGTTGAAGCCGTGTTACGTACACAAATTAACGATGAAGACAGCGCACGCGTGCTACTTGAAGAAGCGCTTCATATGACTAACCAAACCGGTATGGTCGGCAACTTCTTAGTAGACGGCGGGACTATCGGACATATCTTGGATAAGTTGAGCAACAAGCCTGGCTTAGGTGACTTAGAACGCCATCGTGCTCAACAGATCATGAAAGATATCTCGACCACCCAACGCAGCCGCTCGGTTCACTTTGATGAAGACTTTGTTGAAAACTTAGTCAATCACCCAAACATTCCTGAACTTGTGCGCACGAGCCCACTCACCCAGCGTGAATGGCAAGTACTTGGTTTGATCTATTCAGGGTTCAGTAACGAGCAGATAGCTCAAGAACTCGATGTAGCAGGTACCACCATCAAGACTCACATCCGTAACCTTTACCAAAAGCTAAACATTGCTAACCGCAAAGAAGCGATCAGCACAGCGGAGAATTTACTGCAGTTGATGGGGTACTAAACGATTCGAGATTAATTCGAGAAAAGCTTAAGCTAGTTACCTATGGTGACTGGCTTTTTTTTCGTTTGGAGCATGGGGTTAATAGCAGATAACTGATCATAAAGAGCCAAACGACAGACAAAAAAATAGCCAACCGCAATAATCGCGATTGGCTCTATATATTTGTGAACAAATCATAAGTTCACTAACAACGTCAGTTGGCTAGGTGACCCTCGGCTTAAGAAGGGTCAATGTATATAATGCAGTTAGCGTGCCAACTTTAATTCAGCCGTTTTATACGCCCTACATCGCATAAAAACCTCTAATTCATGATGCGAATTGCAAAGTGCATTTGCATAATGCAACCAAGATGCAATATCGATAGAAAACAGGTTTCACTGCCGCCGATAATAATAAGACACCAAGCAGTTGTATTTTAAATGTAAGGCAGATGTTCACATCAACGTATTGCCTTACAATTAAAGAGGTAATAAAAGCACCTCGCCAAAGGCATATTCATACTTTTTTGACACTAAAGTTTGTATACTGCACAAAATCACCCTCAACTCTATGAAGCAATGAACTACTTAAGTACTTTTTTCAAAGGCATGGCAATGGGCGCAGCCGACGTTGTCCCTGGCGTGTCGGGCGGAACCATCGCATTCATCACTGGTATCTACGATACGCTACTAGAAAGCATTCGAAGAATTAACCCTAGCGTACTTGGACTATGGAAGCGTGAAGGTTTCAAAGCCGCGTTTAGCCACATCAATGGTTTTTTCCTAATTTCTCTG
The DNA here is from genome assembly GCF_041469545.1 of Vibrio sp. 10N.286.49.C3. Classification (NCBI taxonomy): domain Bacteria; kingdom Pseudomonadati; phylum Pseudomonadota; class Gammaproteobacteria; order Vibrionales; family Vibrionaceae; genus Vibrio; species Vibrio sp. 10N.286.49.C3. Next base: position 107,452 of record NZ_JBFRKT010000008.1, on the reverse strand, counting down.
TTCGCAGGCGTATTCACGAGCATTGCGACATTTGCAAAACTGATTTCTTGGTTATTAGTCACCCACCCGGTTCCACTATGGTCTTTCTTCTTTGGCCTTATCTTGGTGTCGGTTTTCCATATTCTTAAACAAGTAGAAAAGCGCGATATGATTCGATTCGTATTTTTGCTGCTTGGTGTCGCCTTCGCTTACAGCATTACCGTGCTTAAGCCGCTGCAAATGGAACCTACCAGTATCAATATTCTCATTGCAGGTGCGATTGCGATCTGTGCGATGATTTTGCCAGGTATCTCAGGGAGCTTCATTCTGCTATTAATTGGAATGTACGGCCCGGTACTTGGTGCCGTTAAAGAATTTCAGGTTGATGTACTTGCCCTATTCCTTGGTGGCTGTGTGGTTGGCCTGCTGACTTTCTCTCACGTACTTTCTTGGTTATTGCGCTCATTCCGCGACTTCACATTAGTATTCTTGACTGGTTTGATGATCGGTACACTGCCGAAGATTTGGCCGTGGAAAGAAACGATCAGCTGGCGTACAAACTCTAAAGGCGAGCAAGTTCCTCTGATTCAAGAAAACTTGTCACCGTTTGATTTTGAAGCCATCACTTCTCAACCTTCACAGCTAGTAATGGCAATTGTGATGATGCTTGTAGCGATTGCTCTGGTCCTTGGGTTAGAGAAATTTGCAGAGCGCAACGCTGACTAATCATTCAGCCAACTTCTGGAAAGCGTTTAGAACGAATAATGCTTAGAAAGACTAAGCTCACGCCCCTATGACACAGACAAAAGCGAAGCCAATGGCTTCGCTTTTTTAGTTCTACCATACGCACAAAATTACTTTTTGATACAAGCACATATTGAGGGATATGATAACATCGCCGCTCTTATAAAATTAGATGAGAACACGACATGCACTCTGCATTAAAGGTTGCTGCTCTTGGGATCGCTCTCGTGGCAGGCTTTTATGGGCCGCAAGCAATTCAGCAATTTGAATCAGCGATGGAGCGAGCCTCTGCTGAGGTTAACTTAGATGATTACTGCATGCTTTCCACCACATCGTGTGAGCAAAATACAGTTACGATGACACTTGATCGCGAGACGGCTCAACCTCTGGCTCCCACCAAAATCAAAGTAGTGTGGGAAGGCGCAGCCTCTGACACATTAATGCTGTCGCTTACAGGTTTAGAGATGGAAATGGGCTCGGCACGTTTTCAATTAAAAAACATTGGCAATAATACCTATGAAGGTGATGTAATTTTACCTGTATGTACTTTAGACAAGATGACATGGATCGGTGAGCTCACTGATGGTGTCGATACTGTAAATCCGGCAATAAGGATGGCAAGATGAGTAGAAATTGGTCGTTAGCATTGGTTGTCGCTTTTGTCCTTGGCTTTGGCGTTAAAAGTTATCTTGATGGGCAAAACGAAGCTCAAAAACAACACGCGGCAAAACAACAATTCTCCGCGACAACCCTTTTCGGCAAAGATAACCAGCCAACGGAAATCTTTGACCAAACCGATGACAGAGTTCGTATCGTTTACTTTGGTTTCACACGTTGCCCAGATGTGTGCCCTACTTCTCTAGCAATGTTAGCCGGAGCACTTAACCAGATTTCTGATGAAGCAAAAGCCAAGATTCGCCCGATGTTTGTTTCTCTCGATCCAGAACGTGATGCCGCTGAAGCCTCATACGAATACGCACAATACTTCCACCCAATGATGGAAGGATTAAGTGGCCCGTTAGATGTGACAACAACGCTTGCACACAACTACGGTGTTATTTTTAGAAAGACCAAGCTTGAAGGTTCAGAGTTGGAATACACCCTAGACCACAGCTCATATTTCTATTTTTTAAAACCCGATGGCACGCTGATTACCAAAGTGCCGCATACGTTAACGCCAGCGCCAATTGTTGAAGCTATTAACACATTAACGCGCTAACGTACCAAGTCATCAGCGACGAGAAACAACGTGTACAAAAATAAAGAACTTAACGAATAAAGTTCGAACAAAAAGTCAGGTCCCAGACCAAAACAAAAAACTAAGGACAACAACATGAAGTTAAAAGCACTTGCTCTAGCAGGCTTATTGCTCACTCCTCTTGCTCAAGCGAATAGCGACATTATGGTTCATGACGCGTACGCGCGCGCAACCCCGCCTTCAGCAGTGAACAGCGCGGTATTCACGACTCTGATGAACCATAGCGATAAAGATCGCGCTATTGTTTCTGCAACAACACCAGCAGCAGGAAAGGTTGAACTTCATGATGTTATCGTTGATGGCGACGTAATGAAGATGCGTCAAGTTCAAGCGATCACCATCCCTGCAAATGGTAAAGCAGTACTTAAACCAGGTAGCTTACACATCATGTTGTTTGACTTGAAAAGCAGCCTAAAAGAAGGTGAACAAATCAAAATGACACTGACCTTCGCAAACGGTGAAACACAGACCTTTGATGCGCCAGTGAAGAAAGTGATGAGCGGTATGAAAAAGATGAATCACGATCATCATTAATCAGATTTACAACCGATGAAATAATTTAAGCCACGATGACTTCTCGCCATCGTGGCTTTTTGCTAAACTGAGCTCGCTTTTTATTCAAAGCCTGACCACATTAATAACCAAGGAGAATAGAAGATGATTGTAATGAAGACACTAAAACTGGCAGTAAAAGTAACGCGTTAACTTGTTTGGTTAATCCAACTTAAATACCGATCGACCAACTTATCGTCACTCTTTGACGACCGCACACTTTTACCCGGTTTACTATTGATCGTAAGTGATCAATTCCTGCATGCCTGTAAAGCATGACTCAATCCGGGGTCCTATCTATTTGAATTCGACCCAAACTCAAAACATTTTTGACGCTCGACGCTTTTAATCTCAGCAACTCTTTTTGGTCTCATTAACTCTTTTGATCTCATCAACAATAAGAGAGCTCACAAGAAGTTAATGCTCTCATAAGACTTTAATGCAGTGATAAGACTTTAATGCTCTCACAAGAAAAGAAAGCTCGCACGTCTGGGTAAATAGACATGAATTCACAAAACGCATTTTCTAATCCAATGTCACTTCAACAACTTGGATGGCAACCTGTATTCCAACAACAACTGACACTCGAAGACTATGACCAATCCGTCATTGCTCGTATTACCGCGCACCATCGCAGCGGCTATACACTAGCGTCAGAACAAGGCGAAATCGTTCTCCCTATCCATCAAAACCAACCCGCAATGACGGTTGGCGACTGGGTAATCTTGAACTCTGAACTGCAATTCGGCCGTTTATTAGACCGTCAATCACTCTTCAGCCGTAAAGCTGCAGGTAGCCGTGTCGCCGAACAATATATCTCAGCTAACATCGACACGGTATTTATCGTGGTTTCGTTAAATAACGACTTTAATCTAAGCCGTATTGAACGCTACCTAGCGCTCGCCAATGAAGCACAGGTTGAAGCCGTTATCGTACTCACCAAGAAAGACTTGTGTGATGACTACGAAGACAAAGTACAACAAGTGCAAAGCTTAGATTCTATGCTGATGATCGAAGCGGTGAACAGCCTAGACCAAGACTCAACTCAAGTTTTGTCGCCTTGGTGTAAAACGGGCAAGACTGTGGCTTTAATGGGTTCATCCGGTGTAGGTAAATCTACCTTAGTCAACTCATTACTTGGTGAGGCTGAACAAGCCACAGGTGGCATTCGTGAAGACGATAGCAAAGGCCGACACACAACCACATCACGATCGCTCCACTTGCTAACATCGGGCGGCTTACTGCTCGATACTCCAGGAATGCGAGAGCTACAACTTGCTGACTGCGCTGAAGGCGTGAGTGAAACCTTTTCTGATGTGGAAGAGTTAGCCATGCATTGCCGATTCTCTGATTGTCATCATGAATCAGAACCGGGTTGCAAGATACGCAAGGCGATTGAAAGTGGAGAATTGTCTGAGCGACGATTTGCTAACTATCGAAAGTTATTGCGAGAACAAGCCCGAAATGGCGCCTCGTTAGCGGAACAACGCGCCAGCAATAAGCAGCTTTCCAAGATGTACAAAACCGTACAATCAGAAGGCCGCAATCTTAAAAAAGCGTCTGACTAACGTTTAAGGTTTAAGGTTTAAGGTTTAAGGTTTAAGGTTAACAGCTATAAGCTGTATTTAAGATAACCTAACTTAAGATAACTTTAATTTAAGACAATGAGCCCCCATCGTGTTAATCACGTGGGGCTTTTTGTTTCAATTTGATAATGGTGTGGTTATTTATGCACACAATGTTCTTTCCTATAGCCGTTTACATTTCTACATTTGCAGTGTTTTGAATCTATCAAATGAGAATCAGCAGATTTATAGCTCAATCAAAATACATTTATTTAACATTTAGCTCTAAAAACACCACTTAGCGCAAACAATAACCCTAAAAGTAAACTATCCCTAGACACCCTCTTAGATCCCGCTAATATGACCGCCAATTCCGCTAGTGTATAGTTGGATTTGGTACAACTTCATAAAAAGATACATCACTATAATAAATTAACAATTGCAGGTATTTTATGCAAAATCACAACATGCTCGCCCGCATCGCTCGTGGAAATCTCGTTCTACAGATCCTTGCTGGTATTGTTTTCGGTGTCGTTCTCGCCATGGTTTCTCCTTCAGCAGCTCAAGATGCAGGCCTATTAGGTAGCCTGTTTGTTGGTGCTCTGAAAGCTGTTGCCCCAATTTTAGTATTCATTCTTGTTGCAGCTTCTATCGCAAACCAAAAGAAAGGTCAGCATACTCATATGCGTCCAATCATTGTGCTTTACCTGATTGGTACGTTCTCTGCTGCACTGACTGCTGTAGTACTGAGCTTCATGTTCCCAACCACTTTGACACTGGTTGCTGGCGCTGAAGGAGCTAACCCTCCTCAAGGTATTGCAGAAGTTCTTCATACGCTTCTATTCAAGCTTGTAGACAACCCAGTTAGCGCACTAATGAATGCGAACTACATCGGTATTCTTGCTTGGGCAATCGGTCTTGGTCTTGCTCTGCACCACGCATCTGCAACAACCAAAGCGGTTTTCGAAGACCTAAGCCACAGTGTTTCACACATTGTTCGCTTCATTATTCGCCTTGCGCCATTCGGTATCTTCGGTCTTGTTTCTGCAACATTCGCAACAACAGGCTTCGATGCACTGGCAAGCTACGGTCAACTTCTAGCAGTGCTACTAAGCTCAATGCTGATCATCGCACTTGTAGTTAACCCACTGCTTGTATTTATTAAAACAAAACAAAACCCATACCCACTCGTACTGCAATGTATTCGTGAATCTGGTGTAACGGCATTCTTCACTCGTTCAAGCGCTGCAAACATCCCAGTGAACATGAACCTTTGTAAGAAGCTAAAACTAGACGAAGATACTTACTCTGTATCGATTCCTCTAGGCGCAACGATCAACATGGCAGGCGCTGCAATCACCATCACTGTGTTAACGCTTGCTGCTGTACACACTATGGGTATTGAGATTGATATCTTCACTGCGATTCTACTAAGCCTTGTTGCTGCTGTATCAGCATGTGGCGCATCGGGTGTTGCTGGCGGTTCACTACTGCTTATCCCGCTAGCTTGTGGCCTATTCGGCATCTCAAACGATGTAGCGATGCAGGTTGTAGCGGTTGGTTTCATTATCGGTGTGATTCAAGATTCTGCTGAAACAGCGCTCAACAGCTCAACTGACGTAGTGTTCACTGCTGCTGTATGTAAAGCCGAGCAAAACAAAGAGCAATAAGCCTTTAGCTGCTCTGAACCTAAACAGTTCTAAGCTCTAAGCTCTAAGCTCTAAGCTCTAAAAAGCAAATCGTACATAAACAAAAAGGGAAGCAGATGCTTCCCTTTTTTTTGTTTGAGTGCTTTACCCGCCGCAGTCAATAATACCTACCGTATGACTTAGCGGCTTAATGCAGTCAGTTATAACATCTACACTCATATAACATCGTTGGATTTTTTAAATTGTAGAACTACTCGTTTCAGTCATGTACAGAATACAGGTAATAACTCATAAACACGGTTTATTAATTGCTCTTCCAGTTAGACTCGACTGCCGGTTGGCTAAAGTCCAAAGAACCGCTATTAGAGTTAGCTTGCTTATCTTGTGATGCTCGATTTACGCTTGCCTTGTCACCATCATGGTTTTCAGCCGCCTGTTGGTGATTGTTGCCATTTAAACCTTGAGCACTTGAAGCTTGAGCATTTGAGGCTTCAGTATCCAAATCCGCCTTATCGACACCTAACTCATCACCCTCTTCGTCAGAGGCTTCTTTCACTTTCTTATGTACTGGGATATCGCGTTTGTAGAGCTTGTTGAGCGCTTTAACGATAGAGTGCTTGGTGATTGCTTCTTGCGTCAACTTGGTCATTATTGGCTTAGTCAGAGCCTGTAATCCCACAACGGCATCAACACCAAGATCCCCACCAACTTTATCTCTCAAATACCTAGCATCCGCATAGCCAAAATGAGCCGATAAGAATAACCAGATATACGCGATAGCATTGCCGTGCTCACCATGGTCAATCCACGCCTCACCGGCTTTAAACATCGCTTCTGCACAGTTTTTTTCAGCTGCCGTTTCAAACCAGTAAACCGCTTCACGATGATTAGCGACAACACCAACACCGTTCAAATAGCTCATACCCAATTTGATTTTTCCGTCTAGGCTATTCTTTTCAGCCGCTTTTCTGTACCACATGAAAGAGCTTTCTGGAGAATAATCTGGGTTCTCTCTATCTAAACACCAATCCCCCATGAAAAGCATCGCTTCGGTGTTACCACTAACTGCAGACTCTTCAATATAGGCGCTGCCTTTCGGAAGGTTTTTCTCAACTCCGCGACCAAACACGAGTGCTTTACCCACCTCGAATTTTGCAAGCGGATCGTTATCCAGTGCTGATATCGCTAACTGCCAAAAATTGGCCTTTTCTCTTAAAATTAGGTCTTCTTTGCACTTCATACTCAGACGCACAATGCCGTACATGCCGTTGACATTGTCTAAATGGGCAGCTTTGTCGTACCAATACAGAGCTTCCTTAAGATTGACTCGTTCGGCCTCTTTCGCCAAATACAAAATCGACGGCACATGCCCTGTTTCAGCCTTAAATTGACGATCTTTTTGCTCTTGGATACGTGCTTTTTCAATCGCTTTCCGGTAAGCGACAGCGCGAGCTTTACGTTCTTGTTCCAAGCGCTTTTTTCTTAGCGACAAAGAGACCAACCAAACAGCAATCAGTATTAACGAAAGAGCGGTCGCACCAATTGCGATTCCCATTGTACTCATAAAATATTTTATCCTAACTCGGCTAATAGCACCCTACACAGGAAAGCAATCAACCTATAGCGAGCAGTATGTTTGAATGACAGGGAAAAGCGCAGTTATTAAAACGTTCCGCCCTAAAATGAATTTTGTTCAGTATCTCAGGAATACATAATGATAAAAAGCCTACGAGTATCTATCCGTCAGCACTCCATTAATGCTGTGATCCCGCTCGCTTTTTATCTATAAGTCTTGGGGCGTTACTTATTCTATCTTATCTATCTTATCTATCTTATCTATCTTATCTATCTTATCTATCTTATCTATCTTATCTATCTTATCTATCTTATCTAGCAGCTTATGGCCTAGCGACATAATTAACCTTGCTGCATCTTTTCCCAAATGGTCGGAGAGCCAATATAGTCTTGAACCGTAGTAATGAACTCTTTGACCAATTTGGTCTGCTTACGATGCGGATACACAGCATAAATAGCCGTATCAACCGTCGAGATTGCATAATCTGGAAGTAACGTAACCAAGCCCAATTCTTTCATTGAGGCATACAGGTTTGATTGATCAAGGAAGCCATAGCCTAGACCATCTTTCACACAAGACACCATAGTACGAACATCACTGACCTTATAGTTGCCACGAATCGTTAGGCTTTGGAAAGTGTTGCCATGCGGCTCTTCACTGATACGCAGATGATCAACCGTCATATCACCATTGGTATAGATAACCGCAGGTAAAGAGAGCAAATCTTGTGGCGTCTTCGGCTCACCGTGCTCTTTCACAAAGTCGTTCGATGCAACGAGCATAAAGTTACTGTCGGCAATCTTCTTGGCAATCAAGTTTGACTCAACGAGCTTACTGAAGCGAAACGCGATATCAAACTGCCCTGCAATGATGTTGGCGATCTTGTCGTCCAATGACAGCACAATCTGAACATCCGGATACTTTCTCATGAACTGAGTAATAATAGGTTGCAGATATTGCTGACCAAAATAGATCGGCGACGTAATTCGCAGCACACCTTTGGGTTCAGACTGATATGAATCTGCAATGCCCTGGATCTGATTAATAGTATCTTTCAGCACATAGGTTTGCGCTAAAATATCTTCCCCAGCCGACGTCAACGAGAACGAACGAGTAGATCGGTTGAGCAACTGAACACCTAAATCTTGCTCAAGCTTTTTGATCTGTTTAGAGAGCGATGAGTTGTCCATATCGTGTAAAGTTGCCGCTTTGGTAAACGACCCTTGTTGAACCACATCTAAGAACAACAACAACTGGTTAGTATTTGGCACTGCGCCTCTCCTGAAATAAAACTCGACTAACGTTCATCTTTGGGGGTGTCCATCACAACCATAGTCGTAATCGATTGCACCTGAGCACATTCCCCAAGCACATCGGCATGAAACTTCTTATAGCCCGGTAGATCTTTGGTTTCTACCCTTAGCAAGTACTCGTTGGCACCAGTAATGTTGTGGCACTCCACCACCTCTTTTTCCATACTGACGTGCTGTTCAAACTCTAGCTGAGCCGCTTTGCTGTGGCTCGATAAACCAATCGAAACGTAAGCAATAAAGCCAACGCCCATCAGGCCATTATCCAGAACTGCACGGTAACCTTGAATGATCCCTTTACGCTCAAGATCCTGTACTCGCCTTAAGGTCGCTGAAGCCGACAAACCAATTCGTTCAGAAAGCTCAATATTGGAGATTCTGCCGTCCAATTTAAGCTCTTGCAATATCCTTTCGTCAAATCTATCCATAAGTACTTATTATTGTGCATTTAGTGATAATAGAGGAAATAAAAGCACATAATTGCCTCACTTTCCACCTACTATGTTTCTCAACACGTGAAAGTCATGACCGGTCAGTCACTTCGTTCATTTTACTGCTGGAGAATCACAATGCCTTTAGAACAACTTAGCGCACTTGCCTTGTTTGCGTTTGTCTCGACCTTCACACCAGGTCCAAATAACATCATGCTCATGACATCAGGAGCCAATGTTGGCTTCGCCCGTACTATTCCGCACATGCTGGGCATTGCTCTGGGTTTTGCAGCCATGTTGCTATTGGTTGGCTTCGGCTTAATGGGGATTTTTAACGCCTATCCGGTCTCTCACCAAATCTTGAAATACCTGAGTCTTGCTTACCTCGTGTACCTTGCGATTAAGATAGCATTGAGCGGCAAAGCCAAAAGCACCGAGGCTTACAAACCCATGACTTTCATTGGCGCAGCGAGTTTTCAGTGGGTGAACCCTAAAGGCTGGTCAATGGCGCTGACGGCAATTTCAGTGTACAGCAGTGGTAGTTCATGGTGGGAGCTCGCGATCATCGCCAGTATATTCACATTAGCCAATTTGCCTTCTGTGACATTCTGGACAGCGGCAGGTAAACAGCTCCAGCATTGGCTAACAACACCCGTTCGAATCAAAAGCTTCAACTATGGTATGGCAGGGTTACTTTTAGCATCGACGATTCCGATGATCTAATCGACTTACTTTATCTATTGATGGTTAGTACACCGGTGCTAACCATCCGTTTCTTTAAAAGAGCTTAATAATCTCGCTTAGCCATTGACCAAATGTCACCTGCCCACTCGGCGTTAACGTCCAGACAAAAGCCACAACATTAAGTGACACCGTCACGAAAAATACAAATCTAAATGGTTGCTTCTGCGTTTTATGACGCAGTTTATCTTGAGCAATTAACGCCCCTAACCAACCACCAGCAACAGAAAAAATATGCAGAGTTTTCTCTGGTACACGCCAATTACCATTGATTGCCGCTCTCTTGTCCTTCGCGTACACAAAAAACGTCACTATTCCGATAACTAAATACCACACCAAGAGCGCTTTTGAACTTTCTGAAAACAACGCAGATACCGCTACCAATACCAGATAAGTAATAGCGATTTGAATAGATGAAGACAACATCAACTCCTTTGGATAATGAACAACATAGCGTCACCATTCCACATTAAAGACTCACTAAGGCATTTGAGGCGAATGAGTACAAACTTTTTTTGATAGGAAAAACAACCTACGAGTGAAGTGCCACTAAGCTCACATAAATAAGGCGTAGTTATCACCCCTAGCGACTACTCCTATCTTCTACGCCTATGGCTAACCAACTGTATTTTATGAGCTATTGAACCAATAAAAAAGCGCGTTAACCACCACAATCCGTGATATCGACACTAGGTTTCCTATTTTTACGGATTAAAAATAACTTAATACATAAGCGTCACAAATAGTGGAGCATCGTTAAGCCTAGGATATTCATCTTCGTAAAAAATATGGATATCAAAACGTGAACGAAATAAATACCAATAAACACGAGATTCTACAAAGTACCTTGAAGATTGCAAAAACAACGAGCTTCAATATTGCGCAAACAAACACCTTTAAACGTTCAGCTTTAGCTAAGGCGATATTGCCTCTCGTCACCGCGACCTTGGTAGCAGGCTGTGGAAGCGACACTAGCAAAACAAACTCTGACAGCAATAGTCTATATAAAGCCGCTGAAAACGAAGTTGTTATTTATTACAAACGAGATGTTGCAGCGGCTCGCGCTTCTGGCTCGACCTACGACGGCTGGGGGCTTCACCTTTGGAATGGTGAAGGTTGTACGAGCACTGACTTAGTCGGCATGGGATTAGGTAACAATGGGACTGACTGGGATGTACCTTATGAATTCAAGGGCATCAATGATACCTATGGCGCCTACTACGTGTTGAAAGTCGATCCAGATGCATCCGATCCTCATAAGTGCATCAACTTCATCTTGCATAATGGCGGCGATAAGGCGTTTGGCAGCGCCAACTCGAAAATTGATCTCACCAAACTGAGTCAATCTCAATCTGTATTCGGTTTCCATGGCAGCAGCGCGCTGTACTACGAACCGATTTCAGAACGCCCAGTTAAGATTGATGGCCAGAAGGCACATTGGTTGGACTCAAACACAATCGCTTGGGAAGCAGCAGACGGTGCCGATTCTCTAAAGTTGTTCTACGCACTCGATAACAGCATCACGATAAACGATGATAAGGCGATCGTCGGTGGGCAGGCCGTTGAACTCAAAAAAGATGGCAAGCTATCCTCTGCATTAAAAGAACGCTTCCGTCATCTAGCAAGCCTACCCGCTTTATCAATTGATGTTGACGCCAGCACGCTGCGCACCATCTTGAAATCTCAGATCATTGTTGTTGCGTATAATGCGAATGGCGACGTTATCTCTTCAACTGAAGTTCAAAAGCCCGGCGTACTTGATGCTGTATTTGCCAACGAAGAGGCCGGTAACGCAATCGGAGAAACACTGGGGGCGATTGTGGAAGGCAGCACGACGACCTTCAAGCTTTGGGCCCCTACCGCGCAAGATGTTGAACTCGTCCTCTACAGCGAAGACCGACAAAGTTCTAAAGTGATCCCAATGACGGAAAGCTTGGAAACAGGCATTTGGGCAACGGATTCAATTTCTAACGCCGTGAATAGTTATTACCGTTACCAAGTGAAGGTCTACCACCCAACCACTGGTAATATCGAAACTCGCCTTGTGACCGACCCATACTCACTCGGCTTGTCGAAGAATTCAGCATACTCACAAGTGATTGACCTTGATGATTCAACACTGATGCCACAAGGTTGGGCTGGGTATAAGCGCCCAACGGTGAAGAAAGACGAAGACCACGTACTTTACGAGTCACACCTTCGTGACTTTAGCTTCAGTGATAAGTTAGGTACAGCAAGTTTAAACGGCAAGTACCTAGCGCTAACAGAAGCCGATCGTGAGTCAGTAAAACACTTGAAAGCTCTGAAAGATGCCGGTTTAACTACGCTTCATATCTTACCTGCATTCGATATCGCTACCATCAATGAAGATGACGCGAGCCGCGTGGATATCACCGACACCGTTGGCAAACTCTGTAACGTAAAACCAACGGCGACTTTATGCGGCACCGAAGATGAAAACAAAACCATCGAAACCGTACTCAACAGCTATAACTCTTCAACAGGCGATGCCCAAGCTCTAATGAACGATCTGCGTATGCTAGATAGTTTTAACTGGGGCTACGACCCATTTCATTACACCGTTCCAGAGGGAAGTTACGCGACAGATCCTAACGGTTCAAAACGTATTCTAGAATTCCGTCAAATGGTTAAAGCTGCGCACGAAATGGATCTGAAACTGATCATGGACGTGGTTTATAACCATACCAATGCGTCTGGCGTGAACGATAAGTCCGTACTGGATAAGATCGTCCCTGGGTATTATCACCGCCTGAATGTGAACACTGGTGGCGTGGAAAGCTCAACGTGTTGTGACAACACCGCAACTGAAAACCTAATGATGGGTAAGTTGATGGTCGACTCACTCAAGGTATGGGCTGACGACTATAAGGTTGATGGTTTTCGTTTTGACTTAATGGGCCACCAGCCAAAAAGCGTAATGGTTGAAGCATTGAAAGAAGTGCGCAATATCGACCCAAATACCCTGTTCTATGGCGAAGGTTGGGACTTTGGCGAAGTAGCAAACAACGCTCGCTTCGAACAAGCCAACCAGATCAATATGGCAGGCACCGAAATTGGCACCTTCTCTGACCGTTTGCGTGATGCAGTACGCGGCGGTAGCCCATTTGATGGCGGTGTCGATTCTGAAGGTAAGCACCCACTTCGTTTTAACCAAGGCTTCGGTAACGCCGCGTTTGCCAACGAAGAAACCAAAGTTGATCAAGATTCAGTCAACGGTCGTTTACACAACCAAGATCTTGTGCGCTTAGGCATGGCCGGCAACTTAGCCGAATACGTATTACTGGATTACAAAGGCGATACCAAACTGGGCAAAAACGTCGACTACAACGGCGCACCGGCCGGCTACACCAAAATGCCGTCAGAGAACATCTCTTACGTTTCCAAGCACGATAACCAAACTCTTTGGGATAACAACGCTTACAAAATCGCCGAAGGCACAAGCTCTGCAGAACGTGCTCGTATGCAGTCTGTATCGCTCTCGACCGTCATGTTGGGCCAAGGCATCCCGTTCATCCACATGGGGTCTGAACTGTTACGTTCTAAATCGATGCAGCGTGATTCTTACGACTCTGGCGATTGGTACAACCGTGTGATGTTTGATGGTACTGGCAATAACTGGAATGTTGGCTTACCTCGTGAAGACAAAGATGGTGCCAACTGGGAACTCATCAAAACGATCATTGCCGACAGCACAGCCAAGCCTGCAAAAGAGGACATTGACCTAACCAAGCAGCAATTCCTAGAGCTGTTAAAAATCCGCAGCTCAAGTGAACTGTTCCGCTTAGACACAGCAGAAGAAGTCATGAAGCGTGTCGACTTCCGCAATGTGGGCAAAGATCAAATCGAAGGCCTGATCGTGATGTCAATTGATGACGGAATCTCCACGGGCAAAGACCTAGATACTACCGCTGATGCGATTGTGGTTGTTATAAACTCAACGAGTAAATCTCAATCGTTCAAGATCACGGGAGCAACGGGCTTTACACTCCATACCATTCAGCAGAACTCTGCCGATGACATCGTGAAAGGCGCCACCTTTTCCGCTGAGACTTTCACCGTACCGCCATTAACCACCGCTGTGTTTGTGCAAACTCAAGGCGCGTCACAAGGTGCTGGGTTATCGGTTGATAACTCACAAAAGGACGTATCTAAGATTCCGCCATATGGCAAAACGACCGTCTATGTACGTGGTGCAATGAACGGATGGAACCCGACGGACGCTTGGGCGATGAACTTCGTTGGTAACGGCGTTTACTCTGTCACTGGCGCTTTGGCTGTGGGTGAATATGGCTTCAAGTTTGGCGGTTCTACTTGGGGTATCTTGGATATTGGCTGTCACTCCGTCGACTTAGCTAAAGGCTCGATCAACATTGGCAGCGAAGGCGACTGTAAGTTGAATGTAACCGAAGCGGGCAACTACACATTCACACTGAATGCGATTCATCAACTCAATGACAGCGCAGAAAAAGCCGTGGTATCTGTGACGAAACAATAAGCTTCACATTCACATAATCATCACAGACGAGCCTGTTTTTTTGGGGAAAAGCGAGGGGAGGTATTAACCTCCCCTTTTTTTGAGCAGCCGCTCACATACCACAGCAACTACGCCCCGATTTTCTTACCCAAGGAGGATAAAGCCGCATTCTGATTAAGCTAGCCTCCTAACGATAACTTCTATATCAAATATAACGTCTATACCCAATATAACGTCTACACAGCACAACTAGAACGACAAAGCCCTACACCTCCACTTCTCGAGATGGAATACAAGTATGTACAACAAGAAACATTCAATCTATCAAGTTTTTACCCGTTTGTTCGGCAATCAGAATACACAGAACACACCTTGGGGAACCATTGAGCAAAATGGCGTGGGCAAGTTCAGTGACTTCACCAATAAAGCTCTGACAGAAATTAGAGAACTCGGCATCACTCATATTTGGTACACCGGAGTACCACATCATGCTGTGATCAACGACTACAAGCACATCGGCATCTCAGACGATCATCCAAGCGTTGTAAAAGGACGGGCTGGCTCACCTTATGCCGTCAAAGATTACTACTCCGTAAACCCAGATCTTGCTGACAACCCAGCGCAGCGTTTACAGGAATTCGAAGCCTTGATCAAAAGAAGCCATGAAAATGGTTTGAAAGTCATCATTGATATCGTCCCTAACCACATTGCCCGTAATTACCAAGGCTTGAATAACCCAGAGGGCGTGCGTGACTTTGGTGATCAAGATGACACGACGGTTGAGTATCATCGCAACAATAACTTCTATTACATTCCTGACAGCACATTTGAACTGCCCGAGATCGAACCTGCGTTCATTCCTCTCGGTGGCGAACAACACCCGAATTTAGACTCACCGTTTCTTGAATCCCCAGCCAAATGGACAGGAAACGGATCGCGTTTGAGCAAACCAAACTTCGATGATTGGTATGAAACCGTAAAGATTAACTATGGCGTGCGACCAGACGGTTCAAAAGACTTCCCTGAACTTCCGGACGATTATGCGATGCGTGATCACCTCGCCCACTACCATTTCTGGCAGCAAGTTGATGTGCCGGATTCATGGATTAAGTTTCGAGACATCGCCTTATATTGGTTAGAAAAAGGCGTCGATGGGTTTCGCTACGATATGGTAGAAATGGTACCGGTCGAATTCTGGAGCTATCTCAATTCATCAATAAAAGTAAAGAATCAAGACGCCTTTTTAATGGCGGAAGTGTATCAACCGGACCTTTATCGTGATTACATTCGCTTGGGTAAAATGGACTACCTGTATGACAAAGTTGATCTTTACGACGGCCTAAAAGCAGTCATGCAAGGTAAGGCTTCAACGGCAATCATCCCTGAGATCCAGCATCGAATGATGGATATCGAACACCACATGATGCACTTCTTGGACAACCACGATGAGCAGCGTGTCGCGTCTCCTGAGTTCGTTGGTAACCCACACATTGCCAAACCAGCCATGTTAGTCAGTGCGCTATTAAGTAGCTCTCCCACCATGATTTACTTCGGGCAAGAAGTCGGCGAACCAGGCGCGGAGAACGCAGGCTTTGGGCAACCTTCTCGCACGTCTATATTTGACTACATCGGTGTTCCTCAACATCAA
The DNA here is from genome assembly GCF_041469545.1 of Vibrio sp. 10N.286.49.C3. Taxonomy (NCBI): domain Bacteria; kingdom Pseudomonadati; phylum Pseudomonadota; class Gammaproteobacteria; order Vibrionales; family Vibrionaceae; genus Vibrio; species Vibrio sp. 10N.286.49.C3. The sequence goes on along the minus strand of NZ_JBFRKT010000008.1, from coordinate 91,504 downwards.
AAATGGATGAACGGAGGAAAGTTCGATGGTGGGCAGCTCAACGATGACGAAAAGCAACTCAGACTCTTCTATCAACAAGTGATGACCTTTTCATTGAACCATTCATCGATGACCGGAGCGTACCAAGATTTACACAAATCCAATCAGCTAAGTGATTCAGTTTATGCTTTCTTGCGTTTTGATAATCAAGAACTGGTTATCGCCGCGGCTAACTTCAGCCAAAGCAAAACAGACCACATTCAGCTGAAGGTGACGGCAGAGGTTATTCAAAAACTAGGCATCGCTGACGGAAGCTATACGCTCAAAGAACATATTGAAGGCGTCCAACAACAGACTCTGTATGTGGAAAATGGTGTCGGTTATTTCAGTGCAGAATTAAAGCCCCTAGCCGCTTTCGCTTGGGTGTTAACCCTTTAATCAACCGTTCTAAAAGTAATAAAGGGATGACTCACAGTAAGGTTAGGATACCATTTATAGGAAGGTCACTTTTCAACATCATTAGAATAATATAAATAAAACAATAAATTATGGTCTTGTTTTTATTTTTCACGCCGCATGTCTTCCTTTTGGTATGCCGTATTTCTTCCTGTCATCATAAGGTTGCGTTATACTACCCACACGTATGAAAGCAGGAGGTTCAAATGACAGCAGTTGAACGCGTTTATCAAAAGATAAAGCGCTCAAGACGTTATGTTTTTGAGCGCAAAGACTTTGATGGTTTTGCTAGCTACGACCAAATCGGTCGAGCGTTAAGGCAGTTAGTTAAGCAAGGTGAGTTAATCAAACTTGGTTATGGTCTATACACAAAGGCAAGAATGAATAGTCTAACCGGCAGACCCATGCCCACAAACCCTGGCGGAAGCGATGCTTTGATGCGTGAAATTTTAAAGATGAAAGGTGTCGATTTTGAGATGGACAAACTGTCTTTACAAAGCCTAGCTGGTAAAAGCACCCAAATCCCATCCTCCATTCAATACTCGTGGAATCCTAAACAGTTTAATCGCAAGTTGGCTGTCGGTAACCGAGTATTAAACTCACCGAGTTAATATGGAAAAACTAAAACAACAATTCCTTGAGGTTTCAGATGCGCTTGAGCTCGGAAACCCAGCCATTATTGAAAAAGATTACTGGGTCGTCGCCTTGCTTGCCGAATTAGCGAAAGTGACTCCGGTGCATCATCAAATGGTTTTTTCTGGGGGCACTGCTCTAGCCAAGTCAAACGTTAAAATCCTGAGAATGTCAGAAGATGTGGATATAAAACTCATTCCCCACCAAGAATTTGGTGAGCTGAGTCGCGGCCAAAAGAAAACCGCCCGCAAGACATGCATTCACGAGATTGAAATGGCGATCACTCAAACAGAGCGATTTACAGTTGAGTCGCGTCTCGTTCGTGATGAATATCGCTATGTTGAACTTGAACTCAGATACCCGCAGCAGTTTAGCCAAGCGCCATGTCTTCGCCCCATCATTAAACTTGAGTTAATAGAGACGATTCCCTTACTGGATGTAGAACTTCGGCCGATCCAATCATTGGTAGCGGAACTGTATCAACAGCCACAAGAAGTAAAAGCGTTTGATTGCGTCTCTATTCAAGCGACCTTGGTTGAAAAAGTGATTTCGATGTTGCGCCGTACCATGTCCGTAAAGCGTGATGCGCAACGTAAGGATGATGCCACGCTTGTACGCCATATCTATGATGTTTACTGCATTTTAAAGACCGAGGCACAGTTGGAAAACTTCGACCTTACAGCAATGACAGCGTTGTTTAACAACGTATTGAAAGAAGATATCGATCGCTTTGGTAATCAACACGCTGAGTTTGTTGCTAACCCCAAACAAGAGCTACAGCTCGGGCTAAAAGAGCTTGAAGATAACCCAGTTTTTCGCCAACGCTTTCAGGACTTTGTTACCCCTATGGTGTTTAACACCGACCCCCATGATTTTGATACCTGCTTTGCCTCATTTAAACGCATTGCGCAGTCGTTAATTAAAACAATCTAACCGATTTGAGAACCCCTCATGCCACACACTAAAATCAATCAAGATCCGCTACACCAAGAACAAGTCAACAAACCGTAAAGTTAGCCCAACCCACTACTCTAGGGCGTTTACGAAGTCTCATTTTTCTACTTTGACTCACTTACTTCATGAGTCAACGAGCAGCGCAACATGCCTATGAGGCAAACCATTGCACTGTCGTGATGTAGTCTGACAGAATCGCTTGGTGATCACATGATAGAAAGGCGGTTAGCTAAATCACCTTTTCCCCAAAGTGTGTAACGACCGATGATTGACTCATTAATGGTGAGTTGATTTTGTAATACATATGCTAACGAACAATCCTAGAGTGCAGGTGTTTTTTTCGTAACCCATCACTCATGTGCGTACAAAAATCACATGACCATCATATATGGCTTGAGTTGCTTAAAAAGGTTGAGCAAGATAGACAGAAGCAAATGACTATATCCCGACTGAAAAGCGTTATGCACAGGGGCAATTAATGACGAAAGCGAAACAAGCATTAAGCATAAAAGGTGATACGTTTAACCCATTTCCAGAGCCATTTAAATCTCGCCTTGGTCAATCTGAATGCAGAAGTTTAGGTGATTCTTTTGGGCTCACTCAGTTCGGTGTGAATCTGGAAGTATTAGAACCGAATGCGCAGTCGGCTCTTCGCCATTGGCACACAAGGTCAGATGAATTTCTTTATGTACTCGATGGTGAGCTATGTTTAGTCAGTGATGACGGTGAGCAGACATTATTTGCAGGAATGTGTATTGGCTTCCCTGCTAGGGTCGAAAATGGTCATCATTTAATAAACCGCAGTAGCGAACAAGCTAAATTTATAGTTATAGGGAGCCGAGTTGCAAAAGACGAAGCCCATTATCCAGATGATGATTTCAAATGGATTGTTGAAAGTTCTGGTGAATGGACTCCCTCTAGAAAGGACGGCACACCATACTAGTTACTGTTAAATAGTAGGAGGGAGACTATGATTCCAACAGCGATTCTTATTCATGTTCAAAATGTCGCATTGGGCATCGAGTGGTATCAAAAAGCCTTTCCTACAGCTGTCTCTGTTTATCATCCTAGTTTCGACTTTACCGTGCTCAATTTAAACGGTTTTTCTCTTGAGATAGTACAAGCAGACGAAAAAGTAGGCTCGGGTAAATGCGGGACAGTTTTATATTGGTCGGTAAACAACTTAGATAAAGCACTGGATCATTTTGAAGAACTTGGTGCAAAACTGTATAGAGGCCCAATGGCAATTGAAAATGGGCTTTTTATGTGTCAAATCGAAGACCCGTTTGGCAACTTAATTGGCTTGCGTGGGGCGACCACGTTGCAAGTGGTTTAAATGGATTATAAAAGGCCTTATATGTCATATCAGTTTAGGAGGTAAAATGGACATTTTGATCGAACAAGAAATAGAACTCCATCAATACCAAACTCGTCAGAACAAAGCTGATCTTGATCGTTTAATACACCCTAGTTTTACTGAAGTTGGTAAGTCAGGAGATAGCTACGACTTTACATCCATTATTCAAATGATGGATTTGGAAGAACCTTCAGATATCCGCGTTCATTCTCAAAAGTATGAATGTATTCAACTTGAGCCTTCTATACAGCTTTTAAAGTATGAGTCTGCTCTTGTAAGCGAATCTGGAGAAGTTAGTGACTATGCCAAACGCTGTTCAATTTGGACATTTACGGGCACTTGTTGGAAGCTCAGGTATCATCAAGGTACGCAATGTAAACCTTTCAAACTCAGTTAGTAGTGATTATCCGAAATCTAACTATCTACTGAAGTTTGTCATTACGGGGGAGCTTAAAGTTTGTAACACGCCTCTGCCCCAAAGTGTGTTTAAAGCGCATGAAGCTATCATGTGCAGGTACAGAACTGAAGAACTTAAATCATTGTTATTTATATTAAAAAATATGTATCGTTTACGTCATTAAGATACTAGACAGAATAATTCTATATTTAAGTACAGAATTATTCTGTCTAATATAGCTTTTAGCACTCAGGAGGTATTCATTGAAAAAGTGTCAGCTGTGCCTTTGTAAGTCTGAGTTATGTAATTCACATGCAATACCTGATTCAGTATTTAGATCTTTATTTAAACAAGGGAATGGTCAGGCTATCGAACTTTCTTCTGGTGAGTTAATCCCCAATAGAAAGTCCCAGGACAGTTGGGCTACTGACCAGTTGTGTAGTGGATGTGAGGTAAAGTTAAACATTACCTATGATCAATATGGTTTGAACTTATTAAGAGGAAAGGTTGGAAAAGTTATTCGACATGAGGACGGCGTCCATTTTTCCGATATCGACTCTCTAAAATTTAAAAGCTTCGTGTTGTCTATCTTCTGGCGGGGTGCTGTTTCAGAGCATGAAAACTATAAAACAATTCAAGTTGCCCCACGTTTTTTAGAGCTAATTCGATCTAGTTTGGTTAGGCAGGATAATGTTTCAAAGAATTCATGTACTGTCATTGTGCAGAGATTGATTGATACAACAGATGGGGGGTTTGACGAAAGTCATCTCAGAAATTTTGTTGTTTCACCATTCCCTAGGAAATATGAAGTTAGAGGGCAATTTTATAGCTCCATCAGCATGATACTTTTAGGGTTTTACTTTGAGATTTTTTATAGTCATATACGTTTTTCTGAAAAAGTATCTAAGTTTGCTTTGGGTAGTCGCTCGACAACCTATATCGCGCCATATATTGAGGTCACTGAAATACCCGAGGTTTTTGATTTAATGGTTAACAGTCTTAGAAAAGAGCATAAAGGTTTAAGCAATTTGTGACTAAAAAAGAGTTCAACAAACTGTTCAAGAGGGATTCGCAACGCGTGGCATTTTCACTATGCGTTGTTTTTAGTGGTTAAGGTGGTATGCGGCGGCTTCGGTATTGCGTTGCTCACCCCTTAACAGGAAGTTAGCATTTCCTTGGTGGAATAATGGAAAATTATAAATATATAGTAGATGCTTTAAGCTCTACGGCAGCTTTTGTCGCAATACTGACTGTATTGATTAGTTGGTATAAAAATGCACAGCCTTCATTGAGAATTGAGCGTGTAGTCGTTCATAAAAGACAATCACATAGTGACTATATTATTGTTGTACGAAATCGAAAATCTTATCCAGTAACCATCAGCTCAATATCATGTTATAAAAAGTTATCGTACATGGTAGAAAAAGAGAATGGTCAACCACCTGAATACCGGGAAGCATTATCGGAATCTGATCGAGTATTCTCGAAAAATGAAGTGTGGGAGTTTGCTGCTAACGGGCATACTGACATTTGGATTAAAGGTGGTGTTATTACCGAGGATATATCCAAACTTTTGTTTTCCGCTCAAACTTCTCATGGATATCACAGGCAAGTATGCAAAGATATTTTGACTGTGAACATGACAGGAAAAACCAAAGTAATGGGTATGGAGGTCATGTTCAATACTGAGTCGAAACTAAAAGCAAAGGTAAAGTATGCATGGCTTAGTTTATGTAACATGTGTGCGCGGGAAAGATAACAAGAGACTATGGTTTCAAGATACTTTTTCATACCTGATCTTGATGCAACTAAGTCATTTCAGCCAAGAAGCTTTTGTCCAAAAACGTGCCAGCACGATCTCAGTTACCTCATCCCCTTTCTGATGTAAACCGCTCCCGATTACATTCCACTGGTTTACTGTTTTGCCATTCGCTTTTTATGGTTAAAATGCCTTATGGTACAAACAATCGAATTATCGATACTTGCGGCCTTTGCCACAGGTATTCCCCATTTACACGAAAAGACTGATTATGAATTTTGATATCAATGCACTGAAACACCACCAACTGGTCGAAGATGGTCAATTAGAAGGGTGTTACCTTCATCAGCCAGCACAGGGCAGCCAGCAAGACGATGACGCTGTTTTAGTAGAGCGCCAAGCACTAGAAAAATTGGGGTATAAGGTGGTACAGGTTCAAGCTAAAGGTGGGGCAACAACCTTTGCTGAGGCTATGCAAAAGTTTGCGAAGAAAACAGGTCACCAGACCAAAGGGTAGGCAAATGGCTAGTGCGGCTTACAACGTTCAGAATCGATAGATTAGCCGCCCTGATCAGCACTCGATGATACTAATCGCCTTAACGCCACAGCGCGTCCCTACTTTCTCCGCATTTTCTGGCTTCTAGCTTAATCAAAGTTGGCTTTTTGTAAGATCTCAATGAACGTCTTGATCTTGAGGTCTTCCGCTCCCTGTTTCGCGTAGAGGCCAACGTTTCCTAGCTTAAAGTCATCAATCAGTAAGGTTTCGAAGCCTTTGCCTTTCATCCAATCGCACATTTTATGACTGTATGGCATGACAGCATCAGACATTCTTAACATATCTAAGCTCGCAAAAAGAGAGTCAACGTCATAGACATCTCGCCCAACCTCCTCAGAATCACGCCCGCCAGGCTGTGAATTTACGTGATCAGACAGTACAGAGTTATGTCGAGAGTGATCGGGGGTCACTTGGAGTATTGGAAACGCCAACATCTCACGTCTTAACAAACTCGGGTCTAAGTGTTTCTTCGTTAACAATGGATGTTTAGCTCGAACAAACACCGCTTCTTTGTCTTGAAAGAGTGGGTAAAACGTTACTTTGCATCGCTCATGCAGCCCATAGATTTCATGGCCAACAAACAAGTCGATATCGCCTTGAACCAAGTGGTGCATCAAAGACAAGTTGTTACCGAACTCTAAATGTAGCGAGCCCGTTTTTTCTTGTTGCTTGTATTCCTCAACCGCCTTGCAAACAAATTGTTCCCACCAAGCTTCCCCAGTGCCGAGCTTCAATTTACCGGATTGGCGCTGCTGCATGTCGGTAAAGCGGTGCATTAACGACAGATGCTTTTCTTGCTGTTCTTGTGCAAACTCCCGAAACAACAACCCGTACTCGGTAAGCTCTACGCCTTTTGACTTACGAGTAAAAATAGCCACACCAACATCACTCTCTAATTTCTTGATCGCAGCGGTCAAGGAGGGCTGGCTAATATTCAGCTTTTCCGCGGCACCTTTAATACTGCCAGTATGCGCAACCATCAGAAAGTATCGGTATAGCTTGTTCATAGGATTCTCTTAGTTTGCATTCGATCACAAAATGCGAGGTTAGAAATTCAACAAATTAAACCACTGAACACAGTGCGCAGCGGATAGAGCTCATGATATAGGATTTTTCTATAGAGAGCATTAGTAATGCTATTTCCCAGTGTAAGATGAAATCACTATAGTAAGGTCAATTAACTTATTAAGTGGACATTGAGATGGAACAGAAATGGTGGCATGACGCAGTGGTCTACCAAATTTACCCGCGTAGCTTTTTAGACTCGAATAATGACGGTATCGGTGACCTAAATGGAATCATCAGCAAACTCGATTACCTTAAAGAACTGGGCATTAATGTCATTTGGCTCTCTCCTGTTTATCAATCTCCAATGGACGATAACGGCTACGACATCTCCAACTACCAAGCGATAGCTGAAGAGTTTGGCACGATGGAAGAGATGAAACGCCTGATGGATGAAGCGAAGAAACGTGACATTAAGATTGTTATGGATTTAGTGGTAAATCATACGTCAGATGAGCACCGTTGGTTCGAGCAAGCACGCTCTTCAAAAGACAATCCGTATCGAGACTATTACATTTGGCGCGATGCAAAACCAGATGGCAGTGCACCAGATGACCAAGGTTCTATCTTTGGCGGAAGCGCTTGGCAGTGGGATGAACTCACACAACAATATTACTTCCATCTATTCTCGAAACGTCAGCCCGATTTGAACTGGGAAAACCTGAAGGTTCAAGAAGAGGTTCATACTATGATGAACTGGTGGATTGACCTTGGCATCGGCGGCTTCCGCTTAGATGTGATTGATCTTATTGGTAAAGAGATCGATAAAGGAATCACTGGTAACGGACCAAGGCTGCACAAGCTATTACAACAAATGAATCAGGCGACCTTTGGTAACAAGGATTTGTTAACCGTAGGAGAAACTTGGGGCGCGACTCCAGAAATAGCCAAGCTATACAGCGGACAAGATAGAAATGAACTTTCTATGGTGTTCCAATTTGAGCACATTACCCTGACATGGGAGAACGGTGACAAATGGAACCCTATTCCGCTTGATCTTCGAGAGTTCAAAAATGTGCTGACCAAGTGGCAGCTAGAGCTGGCCGATGGTGGTTGGAATTCCCTTTTTTGGAACAACCACGATTTGCCACGTTTGGTTTCAAAATACGGTGATGACAAACATTTCCGAGTTGAGTCAGCAAAAATGCTGGCGACGTGTTTGCACTTCTTGAAAGGCACACCTTACATCTATCAAGGTGAAGAGATTGGCATGACCAATGTCGCTTTTGACAATCTAGACCAATATAAAGATATTGAAACGCACAATTTCTATAAAGTAAAAACGGAATCGGGTGTCACTCATGAACACATGATGGACGCCATTCACGAGAACAGCCGTGACAACGCTAGAACACCCATGCATTGGAACAACCAACCAAATGCAGGCTTCTCTGACGGAACACCTTGGATTGAGCTGAATCCAAACTACCCAGAGATCAACGTCGAAAGTGCGTTGGCTGATCCAAGTTCCATATTTTATCACTACAAGACATTGATAGAGTTACGAAAAGCTCACCCAGCGATTGTCTACGGTTCATTCATTCCTGTTTTTGAAGAACACGACAAGGTTTTCGCCTACGTACGTGAGTTGGATGGTGAAAAGCTGTTTATAGTTTGTAACTTCTCAAACGACAACCTGACACTGGATATGCCTGAACAATACCAAACTCAGACGCTTGATTGTCTGATCAATAACTATCAAACGGTCACTGAGTTGTCAGCCAAGCTTGAACTGGCACCGTATGAATCATTTGCTGTAAAACTGTAATCATACGTTAAATTCAACACACCAAAGGCAAGGTTCTCCTTGCCTTTTTTATTGCCCAAAGCCATCGATTCTCTCCAACATTTCACATCTTAACCTAAGCAACCTAACGCTTAGTTTTGGATGGCTTTCATCACCCAAAAATAGTTTGAGCCCGCCTTCACATTTCTCTATACGCGCCACTTCACAAAACTATGGCGATCGCCTGTAAAACAGCACTGTATCGGCATTGCTATAGCTTTTTACTATATCAAAGGTGCGTTTACCTATTTCTCAAAGGCTAAATTAGTCGATATTATTTTCAGCAGATAATAAGAACTGATAGAAGTGATTATCGTTATGGATAACCTTCTGAATATGGAATGAAATTATGAAACCTCTATTGAAAACACTGTCTATTTGTACCCTTGCTGCTCTTTTCAATGCACCGGCTTTTGCTATGGAAGAAGGTGAAATCACAATCTGGATCAATGGCGATAAAAGTTATGCCGGTCTTGCTGAAATTGGTAAACAATTCGAAGAAGATACTGGTGTAAAAATTAACGTTCAGTACCCAGACTCACTGGAAGCTAAATTCCAACAACACGCAGCAACAGGCGGCGGCCCTGACATCATTTTCTGGGCACACGACCGTTTTGGTGGCTACGCAGAATCAGGGCTACTTCACGAACTTAATCCAAGTAAAGAATTCAAAGAAAAGCTTGTCGACTTCAGTTGGGATGCGGTGACAGTCAACGGTAAAGTTGTGGGCTACCCTCTAGCAATCGAAGCACCTTCTCTAATCTACAACAAAGACCTACTTCCAAACCCACCAAAAACATGGGAAGAGCTTGCTGACATTCAGAAAGAGATGGCTAAGCAAAACAAAAAAGCCATCATGTGGGATGTGAAAAATGCGTACTTCACGTGGCCGATGATCTCTGCTGGTGGTGCCTTTGCGTTTGAAAAAACAGCAACAGGCTATGACGCTAAAAGCACAGGTGTTAACAATGCAGCGGGTGTTCGCGGCCTTCAATTCTTAGTTGACATGGTAAACCAAGGGGTAGTTAACCCGAATATGGATTACTCAGTCGCAGAAGCAGAGTTCACCAACGGCAATGTGGCAATGACCATTAATGGCCCTTGGTCTTGGGGTAACTTAGACAAGCTTGGTGTTAATTATGGCGTTGCGGAGCTGCCGACATTAAATGGCGGTAAAGGTAACCCATTTGTTGGAATCCTAAGTGCGGGTATCAATGCTGCGAGTCCAAATACTGATCTTGCTGTCGAGTTCTTAGAGAACTACCTATTCCAAGACGACGCTCTGAAAACCATGAATGATGACAAGCCTCTTGGCGCGGTGACACTAAAATCATTCCAAAAAATTCTTGAGAGCGATGATCGCATCAAATCAACCATGACGAATGCTGAAAACGGCGAAATTATGCCAAACATCCCGCAAATGACGGCTTACTGGTTCGCTGAAGGTGCGGCTATCGATAACGCAATGCAGGGCAAGCAAACCGTTAGAGAAGCACTAGACACAGCAGCGAAACAAATCACCAAATAACCTTTCTTTTTATTAATATCCTATTGTCCTTTGGCACAGCGCATGCTGTGCCTTTTTTGTTTTGGAAATCAACTCGCTATGCAAATCCCTACTCTTTACCTAAAAGGTACGTTCAATGGCTGGGGGTTAGACACCCCATTGTTCAAAGAACAAGACGGCTCCTACAGAGCAAACCTATGTTTATCTACCGACCTTTATCGCTTCAAAATTTCGGATTCAGATGGCACCAAGCAATGGACACTTTCAGGGCATGAAAGTGAAGCCACTCTCTGCGAATTGGAACAAGCAATGCCGCTTATCAATACACAAGGCATTGGCAATGATCTACTGCTCTCTCCCGCTGTCGCTGGTCAATACTCCTTGAAGGTGCAATTTGGCTCTTCGACGCCAACGATCACCGTAACCAAGGGGGAATACAATGATCTATCAACACCTCAACGTGAGCCTATTGATACTCACCTGATTGAGGCTGAGATTGAGGAGACGCTACCTCACTGGCAACACCCTGAATTTGCAATGCCACATGACCAACTATTCCAAAAGCTCACCATCACAGAGACACGGTCATTCCCGTTTGTGTTCGGGGATAATGTCGATGGTTACTATCATGGAGCAACCTATAGCTATGTAAACGGTGGTAAATATCGTCACCACCAAGGTTGGATACTGGGAACCTTCGCCAGCTATATCGACGGCAAGTTCAATAACAAGTTAGAGGCTAAGCGTGCCAGCCTGACGCCTTATGGTATTGAACATCATTATGATTATAGCCGAGAGTCGTTGAGCCTGATTCAAGGTTCCAGACTGGTATCACTCACTGTGTCGTCAAACAAACCGAGTGCTTTGAGCCTAATTCCAGAACTCAACATACCGACCACTCACTCTAAAGTTCATACCTCAGACTCAAACATCGTCATAGAACTCAGCCCTCAAGTTTGCCCAGACGGCTGCCCAAGGTTTGTCGCTATCGCGAGTAACCATGCTGTACATGCGCGAGAGGTATCGCTCAACGACCATCCTGAACTTCGCGACCTAGTTCAGCTCTCAGAGAGCAATACAAAACTCATGCTCACGACGTCAGATAAACAAACTGAACTTGTCGTCTACCTCGGCTTTGCTGAAACTCTTGAAACCGCTAGCTCATTGGTTAATCAAGCGATCAAAAATAGCGAACACGTTCTTCACCAACAGCGGATTTATGAGTTCTTAACCAATAATTATTTGTGGACCAACGACCTTGAATACAACCAAGCCGTCATGTGGTCGCGCCTTGCAAGCCGAACCTTTGTGAGTCATGAGTTCGGCACGGGCATTTGGGCTGGATTACCTTGGTTCAAGGACTGTTGGGGCCGTGACACCTTTATCGCTTTGTCGGGCACAAGCTTGGTTAATGGGCTGTTTAGTGAAGCAAAAGAGATCATTGAAAACTTTGCGTCCATGCAGATGCTCGACGAAAATTCCGCGAATTACGGGCGAATCCCGAATCGAGTGACGAGTAAAACGAACATCATTTATAACACCACCGATGGCACTCCTTGGATGATTCGTGAAGCCCTTGAGTACATCAACTACTCTGGCGATGTGGCGTTCGCTAAGGCCATTTATCCCACTCTCAAGCGTTTCATCACGGGTGTCGAAAAACACTACTTGAATGAAGATTATTTGAATAAAGACAGTCTGATGGCACATCGCCACCCTGATACGTGGATGGATGCAAAAATTGATGGGATGACACCTTGGTCTCCTCGCGGCCCTAAAGCCAATGACATCCAAGCTTTGTGGTTTGAAAGCTTAAACTGCGCTATTCAACTCGCTATTCTGGTGGGCGACTCTGAATCAGAAAAGAGCTGGACAATCCAAGCTGGAAAAGTGAAAGAGAGTTTCGCCACCAAGTTTTGGGATGATACAAACCATCGCCTAGCCGACCATTTATCGCAAGGTGATGTGCCTGATTATAGCGTGCGTCCGAATCAGTTGATGACGATTTCAATTCCTCAGAAAAGTCCGCTGAATCAGAATGAAAGAGAGCAATACATCGTCAAGAACGCGGTCGAAACGCTATTGTTTCCATGGGGGATCTGCTCGTTGCAACAAGAGCATGTCGATTTTCATCCTTATCACGACAATCAAGCCATGTACCACAAAGACGCGGCTTATCACAACGGGACGATCTGGGGGTGGAATGCGGGCTTTACCATTACGGCGCTCAATAAGTTTAAGCAGCAAGATCTCAGTTACCAACTATCCAAAAACTTGGCAAAACAGATCCTTACACAAGGCTGTAGAGGGACAATGAGTGAAAATTTGGATGCTTTCCAAGATAGTGACCGCGACCTTGTAGAATCAGGGACGTTTGCTCAGGCCTGGTCCGTTTCAGAATACGCTCGTAACGCGCAACAGGACTATTTGGGATATTGCCCACGCTTATTGGACAATCAGATACACCTAACACCAAACTTCCCAAGTTGTTGGAGCGAATTAGTGGCTTCGTTGCCTTTTGGTCAAGGAAACCAGCTACGACTGTCATTTGAATCTAAAAATGGGATTTCTCATTACAAGATTCAGTCAAATCTAGAAGATACGGTAAGTCCCGAAATCACGTTGGTGCTTACGCTAGACATAAACCATGAGTCTGTTGCCGTAATCTCGACACCATTAACACAATCGTTGGAGATCATGATCGACAGTCACCAACAACAGGTCACAGTTAACGACAAACAAGCGCAGTTTGAGATTCAGCTAAAGCCAAATAACGCCATCTTACGCGATTTACAGTTTGCCAAGCCCGACTTTGCAAGGCAACACAACAGCTTGATGAGCAAGGACTACTTGTTGAACAAGCGCAATAAGCAAAAATTGTCAGCAGCCAAGGACTAGCTTTGCTGATACTAAGCCTATCGCTTTATAGACGTATAAAGTGATACGGCTATAACGTGATAAAAAAGCAGGCCTAATACACCGTTTACGAAGACAAAACGGAGTTCGGCCTTCTTTTATTGTCTAAAAATAAAGTCGATGAAATCCGGGAATCGCAACGACCAAGCCAGTTCATTGTGTTGATGACCTTGCCCTTCTTGATAAAACAGCGTCACGTTCGGCTTTTGAGTGAGTAACGTGTTCATTGCCCTTGAACCACTCAGATAAACGTCAGCAAAATCTACGTTTGCCTCTTCACGAACTTCATTCGTTCCCATATCCATATATATTTTCGTTGGAGACAGAAAGTTAAACTCTTTCATATACTCGAAGTATGAGGATTTATTGAACCAAAACGCTGGAGAGAAGACCCCAAGCACGCCAAAAGTATTCTGGTACAGTGAGCCACCATATAAGCTAATTAGCCCGCCCATTGAACTGCCAGCAAGGTACGTAAACTCTCGGTTCGGCTTTGTTCTGTATGTTTGGTCTATATAGGGCTTCAATGTATGACAGATAAACGCCATGTACTCGTCCCCTTCACCACCAAATTTAAGTAGCTCATCACCAACACCCAACTCTTTTATCTCTTGGTTAGCGCGCCAAGGCGAATACTCATTGTAACGCTCCATGCCATTAAGCTCATGACTGCTGTCGATGGCGACAACAATTACCCCTGATAACTTACCGAGCCTTTGCATCTCATCGAGTGTCGTTTGTGCGTCCCAACACATCCCATACGTCGCTGTAGACTTCTCAAAGACATTCTGTCCATCATGCATGTATAAGACAGGATAAGCGTGCTCTGCTTGGTGATACCCCGCAGGAAGGTAAATGCGGAGCGTTCGAGTTCGATTCAACTGTGGAATAAAGAACTCATCGATAATAATCAATTCAGATTGCATAACGACCTCTAAATTTGAAGTGTCTATAAATTCAGATATAAAAAACGCCCCTTTAAAGGAGCGTTCTATCTTTATTTCTATCTCGATCTCTATCTCTATCTCTATCTAAGCGACTAAGATGCTGGACTGCTAAGCCATTAAGCCTACTAATCTATTAAACTAACTAACTAACTAACTAACAAGCGAACAAGCGAACAAGCTATTTTGCGTTGACGGCTCGCACAAAAGCTTCTTGTGCACCTTCAACATTAAGTGCCTTCGCTTCATCTAACAAACCTAAAGCTTTCGGTATATCACCTGACTTCACCGCATTTTGTATAGCAGACAAATAGAAGTCTTTTGTCTCTTGCTGCACACGTATCTGCGTGTCTGCTTTCTTCGGTACAACAGCTGTTGCAGTCGCTGCCATAGCGGCAGGGGCAGCAACGACTGGCGCTACGGCAGGTTTAGCACGGTAAGGGCGAAGTTTTAAAGTTTTAATTTCTAACTCTAAACGACCACCTAATTGATTGGTGTATACCGGATCGGTGACCATAGGCATCACCTCACCAAATTCTTTCGCTCTCACCTTTGCTGGGTGATCAACTTTCACCTTATTGCCAAGCTCATCAGCAGGCGTGTAGATAACAATATAAGGTGTCTTACTCGCATCAATACGCAAGCGCTCAATGTAACTCGTGCGAGTAAAAGCGTCTGATGCCTGAACCTTAAAGTCTTCAAACTTCAATGTTTGCACTGGCTTAAAGTTTTCATCTAGAAGCATGGCTTCTGGAGCAAAAACTGAATCATCGATCATCAAGCTCGATAGCTTAACGACCATCTCACCTGAGCGCTCGCTGAACTTGAACGCTGCAAAGTGGCTATTGCCTGTTGTAAATGTACCAACAGGTGATCCCAAGTCGATATCAAATTTTAAATCTTCATTATCATTCAATTGCGCGTATGGGAACTGCGAAAAATCGCTGCAGCATACTTCTGCATTAGTGGGTGCATCGAGTTTAGTTTGAACCTGAGCATCGGAAGCACAACCGCTTAGCAAGGCACCTAGTACCACGGCTAACATAGAGCTTTTATTTGTCATTGTAATCTCTCTCACTATTGGTTGTTGTTGGGGGAAACGGAAAAAGGCAGCCAATGGCTGCCTTATACTTTAAACGGTTTAGAACCAAATTTCAGTGTGTACACCGAATACAAATTCGTCTTTACCGTTATCGATACCAATTTGTTTAGCACTTGCTTCATCATCAGCTTTAATGTAGCTAATGTAAGGCTTAACTTGTGGACGACCGAAGTAGTCAGAGTTCGCTGTAAATGCAGTTGCAATTTCTAGGTTAAGAATATCGCTCTCTACAGCATCGCCAGTACGACCACCAAAGTAACCTTCATCACCCTCTTCGTGACCGTAAGAAGCCGTTGCTTCTAAACGAACGTTGTCGTTCAGCTTGTAAGAAGGACGAGCAGCAACCATGTAACGAGTCAAACCGTCAGCACCAAACAATTGGTCAAGAGCTGTAAAGTACACAGCTTCCGTACCTAGCTGCCATCTTTCTGAAATGTTTAGTACACCGTAAGAAGTTAAGAATAGAGACTCAGCTTTATCATCGCCGCCAGACCAACCACCGAAGTTAACACCACGGTTTTGCATTACACCAGAACCATAAGCAATGGCATTTTGAGTCCAACCGTCTAGACCATAGTAGCTTGTGTTTAGTGTTACAGCAGCTCCGAAACCATCTTGATCCTCACCATTATTAATGTGTTTCTGACCATATTTAAAGTCAAAGTCTAGGCTGCCGATACCCGCATCCACGCCGTAGTAGTACAAATCGATAGAAGAGAGAGTTTCTCTTTCTTTTGCACCGTTTTTATTAACTTTACATTTATTAGGATCTGTAGATGTAGTGCCATCTTTTTGCTTACAGTCAATCGCATAAGAATCTGCAGAACCTGCATCAGGATCAGCCATTACATAAGCGATACCAGCAGTATGTCCTGCAAGCTTAGTTTGAATACCTGCACCAATACCAGATGATTGTTTCCAAAACTCACCAGATAAAAGACCTGCTGCACGGTTTAGGTAACGTTGACCACCCCAAATAGAAGTGTCTTCACCTAAAATACCGCCGAGCTCAACGAAAGCTTCTTTTACTTCGAACTGAGAATCATCATTCTTCTTTTGTCCGCCTTCAGAAGAATAAGCGTATGAGTTACCGTTACCATATTCAGTACGAAGAACGTAGTCCGCCCACACACCATTTTGGTACTCAGAGTGCTTCTTAATTACAAATTCAACTTGGTTAGTACTCTTACCGTGAGTACCCGCTGTTTTGTAATCTGGCTTACCGAATTCAGTGTCTACTGTTTTACCATCTACAACACGAACGTTAGAAGACATGTAACCGTGAACTTCCCAGCCGTCAGTGATAACGTCAGTAGGGTTTTTCACCTCTACTTCCATTGAAGAGTCACCACTTGTTACATCAAGTGCAACATCATTTTCTGCGAACGCTGAACCAGCGACAAGTGCAGAAGCCACTGCAGCAGCAATCAAACTTACTTTTTTCATTCTTAACTCCATTAAGGACGATTTATTTTAGGTTTTATATTTTTGCTCTCTTGCGACAACCAAAGGCAGTAATGGTGGGCGTAAGATAGAGAGGTTTAGGGTTTCCCCTGATTCGTTTCAACGGAGCCAATATTAAGAGGGGATGACAAGTTTGACTTCCTCCACCCCGAACTAAATTAAGGGGGATGAGAAGGGAGTAGAGTTTATACAGAATGGTATTTTAAAGGGTTGGATCACTTAATCTAGGAGGAGTAGACAGCACACAGATCTAATTATTCAGCATAAGTGAGATCTACTTCAAATATATAATTTGAACTTCATCGATGAATTATTTTTCAACAAAATTTATTCTATGAAGTTGCTTGACCTTAATGGGACAAAGCCTTTTACTAATAGTTCACTGATGTTGATAAACGAACAAGAAATCAAGCAATGACTAGAACGCTCGCTCGCCCTTATCCACTAGGCGCAACGCTAGGTAACACTGGCTGTAACTTCTCAATTTATTCCCCTGACTGTAAATCCCTTTCTCTCGCTCTTTTTGACGAGAACGATGAGTTCACCACTTATAAATTGGAAAATGAATACGCTGATATCAGGTATGTATTTGTTGATGGTATTAAAGCGGGACAAAAATACGGTTTCATTGCTGAAACTGATAATGGCCCGATCTTACTTTCCGATCCTTACGCTAAAGCAATAAGCGAACCGCTCGATTACGCAACGCCATATACCAATGAAAAAAGCTTTTCGATGGCGAAGTGTCTCGTAGTTGATGACACGTTCGATTGGCAAGATGTCGAAAAGCCGCGTATTAGCCGCGAAGAGACCGTTCTTTTCGAAACCCATGTTAAAGGCCTATCTCAACTTCACCCAGAAGTCGCGACCAATACAAAAGGCCGTTATTTGGGGTTAGTTAGTCCCGAAATGCTTGCATTCTATAAACAGCAAAACATCAATTCTCTACAACTTTTACCTATTGCTGCATGTATGCATGAACCTCATCTATTGGACATGGATAAAGTGAACTATTGGGGTTACAACCCATACTTGTTCATGGTGCCAGACCCACGCTACGCAGAAAAAGACGCCGTTAATGAACTCAAAACCGCAATTCGTGAACTTCACCGCAATGGCATCGAAGTTATTCTAGACGTGGTGTACAACCACACGGCAGAAGGTGGCGAAGGTGGTACAACCTTCAACCTTAAAGCACTAGATAGCCGCTACTACATTAAACATGGCTGCCATTACGCGAACTTTACGGGTTGTGGTAACACAGTTGATCTCACCCACCAGCCAGCACTCAACTTAGTGATGGATACGCTTCGCTATTGGGTAAGTGAGTTCCAAGTCGACGGCTTCCGTTTTGATTTGGCTGCAACACTGGGGCGCGAAGGTGACAACTACAACCCTGAGGCTGCATTCTTTAAAGCTGTGGCTCAAGACCCTGTACTTAAAGAAACCAAGCTCATTGCAGAACCTTGGGACATCGGTCCGAATGGCTACCAAGTAGGTAATTTCCCGCTAGGCTGGAATGAGTGTAACGACAAACTGCGAGATATCACTCGTAGCTTCTGGCGTGGTGATCAAGGCTACTTGAAAGAGTTTGCGACTCGCTTAATGGGCTCTCGTGACATCTACAGTGCCGCACACTGGCCGTACAAATTAACCGTCAACTACATCACTTATCATGACGGCTTCACCATGCAAGATCTTGTTTCTTATAAACATAAGCACAATGAAGATAATGGTGAGAGCAACCGCGATGGACACGGTGATAACCGCTCTGAAAACTATGGTGTAGAAGGCAATACAGAAAACCTTTTGGTTATCGCAACACGCGAAAAGCAAAAGCGTAACTTCATGGCTAGCCTGTTATTTGCATTCGGTATTCCGCATATTTTGACGGCCGATGTGTTATCTCATTCTCAAAAGGGCAACAACAACGCGTACTGCCAAGACAGCGTCACTAGCTGGCTCAACTGGGAAGATTCCGAGCGTAAGGCTTATTTCAAGGCTTGGTTGTCTGAGATGATCTCCGCACGTCAGCAATACATGGTGCCGTTTATCAAGGCGTTCAGTGGCGATAAACGTAACTCTAACCGTATATTCTGGAGCCGTGTTGATGGCACAATCATGGAACATGATGATTGGAACCGTTTAAGCTCTGTAGCCTTACATTTAGGCATCGGCAAAGATGGCGACGAGTTGATTTATCTGATCAACCAAACCAACGCACCGGCTCGATTTTCTTTACCGAGTGACCGTCAGCAAAACTGGGTAACCATCTGTGATACCAACTTGCGAAACGTGAAACCGGGTCATGCCGAAGGTGAAATGCTGTTATCTCCCGTTTCAATGGCAATTTTGCACTATTCGCCAAACAAGACTGATTCGGTTTAGGTTTAGGTTTAGGTTTAGGTTAAAAGCCAAATCAGCTTAATAGAACACGCGAAGCCATAGAAGCCAGTTATGTTTATGACTGGCTTTTTTATTAGCTGAACGTCACAAACTCAATTTTTTATATGGAACATTTTGCATTGATGTGATTACGAAAACTGTTTAGTATGGCCGTACTATAAAAATGAATCTATAACGTCTTTGGATATCATGGCTTTACCTAAAACATTAATTCGGCTTTTTAAACCATACATTATTTTATTAACTGGAGGGATGCTCTATCTTGCTGCAGCTCAACTTGAAAAAGTAGAAACGACAGCAAAAGAACAATCACTATCAAATATTCGTATCGCAAGTTCCATCATCAATTCCAACATCGAAGCCACATTCGGCAAACTCTATTTTTTGGAAACCAGTTTAAGCTTATCTACATCAGGCCCCGTCGGTGAACAAAAATTCAGGGACATCAGTGACAATATTCTTAAGAGAACACCTAACTTCTCCGATATTGTTCAATACCAGCCTCAATCCCAACAATATATTTCAACTCGTGGCCTGCCTCTTTCTAATGAGCAGATCAATGCCATCCAGTGGAATCCAATAGATAGTGTTGTAGAAGGTTTTTACATCTCTTCTATCTATCAAAAACCCGATGGTCGTTGGGTTTTCGCGATCAAACACACGACGGAAAAGTTGAACAAAGAAATATGGATTGAGTTTGACCTTTTGCATACCACACAAGGCCTGAGAGACTTAAAGACATTAGACCGTGGCTATGTATTTGTGGTTGATAGAGCAACCGAACGACTGGTTTTCCATCCTGATCCGAAACGCATTGGCTCCAAATCCATCAGCTATCATGCAGGCATCAGCCACCAACTCTCTCAAGGTGAGACCGTCGGCCAACACGAATACTACTATCAAGATAATTTCAAAATAACGGTATTTGATGCTGACAACAGCTTAAACTGGGTATTCGTCTCGGGCACTGATCGTCACGACATACTCACCAGCTCACACCAATTTACGCTAACTGGCGTGGTACTCGGGTCACTGCTTCTATTATGGATTGGCGCACACTACCTAGCTCACCGCTTGAACATATCGTTATCTCAACTGAATAAAGTTGATGATCTCGCCAGCTTTAAACGAGAGTTAAAAGCCATATTCAATAGCTTTACCTATCAAAAAGGCATTCAATTCTGCCTTTATCAAGCAGAGAGCCATTCATTCAGTACTATCGATTATCATGGAAACAAATCAACGGTACATTCTGACAAAGCCCTTGCTGAGCGATTTTCTCCCGAAAACATGGCTTATCGAAGCAGCAAATACGCGGATCCATTGGCACGTAAACTCAAAATACTCCAACGCCACTACTGTATCCCTTTGCACTCTCGTAACCAGCTAATCGCGGTGATTTACGTCAATGCGCCCTTGCCGATCAGCCAAAGTATTTTACGTATGATCAAAGATTACACCGAAGTCTCGTTGTCTAACTTACTGCTCCACCATCAATTGAGCAGTAAAGATCTCATGACTCAGTTAGACAACAAAAGTAGTTTTAACATCGCGATCGACAACTACGCATGCGAACCCGATACCTATGTAGCTCTGCTCGATATCGATAACTTTGACCACGTAAATCGAGCTTACGGTGAAGCGATTGGCGACAAGATGATTAAGCTTGCCGCAGAAGCGATGCGTTCTTACTTCCCTAAGCCAAAAGGGCTTTGCCTTGCTCGAGTTGGGGATAAGGAGTTCGCCGTTTTATTCAAAGCGAATGATGCGAAGGATGCCAAGCACCAATTGGAACAATGTCGAGTCAGCATCGCCGAGAAAACCATAGTCACTCCGGATATCACATTGTCACTCAGTATCAGCGTCGGGTTTTCGCAAATAGACGGCGAAACTGACTCTGCTTTAGCCCTTGCGGAACAAGCAAAGCTTATCGCACTACAACTTGGAAAGAATCGAGTAGAAGGTCACATTAGAGGCGTAGCCAAAGCGTCGTAGACATTAGCTAACACGCTCGTATCACACCGATTGGTACGATACCGATAACGAAAAAGCACCTAGGATTAATCCCCTAGGTGCTTTTGTTTTTATGGAAAGTCATTACAATGCGCGTTCGATACAACAATACCCTTTTTTAACGATACGAGCCTTATGAAGCTAAGTAACCGACTGCAAACTCTCCACTCCCTTGTCAGTAATGACTACCAACATATTTGGGACTGTTGTTGTGATCACGGCTTCTTGGGTGTTCAGCTATTATCTGACCACAAAGCACCGCAGATTCATTTTGTCGATATTGTCCCTTCTCTGATGAATGAACTGGAGGGCAAGTTAACGCGTTACTTTCCCCAAGATAATTCAGACCAACAAGCGGTTACCAGCCAATGGCAAGTCTACTGCTTGGATGTCGCAGCGATTCCATTAGAAAAGCACACTGGCAGACATCTAGTCATTATTGCGGGGGTGGGAGGCGATCTAACACAAAAGCTCGTCGACGATATTCATTGTAAGCATCCAGACAAAGCGATCGATTTTTTGCTTTGCCCGGTTCATCAGCAGTTCGAGCTAAGAAATCATTTAAAGGCGCTCAATTTCGGCCTAATTGATGAAGTGTTAATTGAAGAGAACCGTCGTTACTACGAGATTTTATTGGTCAGCAATAACCAAGGTGAAAGCGACAGAAATCTAGATGATAACGGCAATAACCGAACGGTAACTGAGATATCAAACGTCGGTGACAAGATCTGGACACCAAACTGTGATGAACAAGTGAAGGTATCACAGCAATACAAAGCCAAAACATTGCAGCACTACTTACGCATCCATCAAGGCCAAGAGAAGCAAGGCAAAACCAGTGAGGTTAAGCACATCATTGAGGCTTACCAAGCGATTTAACGTCCTCACTCTTTGACCATCCTTGTTTTAGCGCTTTAGAACATAGTGAGCACTGACTGCACTGTTTGAGTAGACAAAGTCCAATCAATAAAAAAGCCGACAGTTCAATGAACTATCGGCTTTTTTGATGCTATCGATTTGGTATGAGCTTACTGTTCTTGTTTCTTATAAGCCACATCAGGTTCATCAGTCGTTTCAACCTCACAGGGCGTATTAACCGTATCAAGAGCATAAACCGTATCAAGATAGTCGTCTTTCTCTTTCCACGTACTATTCAGCCAACTGTGGAAACGACGTTTAAACGCTTTATCTTCAAAATAATTACCGTTCACGTTCTCATCCATTGGGTGCAGTTTAATACGCACCACCACCTTGGTCATTTTACCCTTCAGCATGTCTTCAAATGGAGAAGCCTGATTTTCTGGATAAGCCAGAGTGACATCTACAATACCATCCAAAATTGGGCCCATAGCAGACAGAGCGAACGCCACACCGCCGGTTTTTGGCTTGAGTAGATGTCGATAAGGTGTTTTCGCTGTCGCCAGTTTCTCGTGGTTTGCACGAGTCCCTTCCACAAAATTCACCAAGGTTGTCGGTGCCCATTTGAACTTAGTACATGCCTTATTAATTGCCTCGAAATCATCATTGCGACGCTCAGGGTTACGAATCAAAAACTCACGTGAGTGACGTCTCATGAAAGGCATATCCAAGCCCCAACAAGCCAAACCAACAAAAGGAACGTACAGCAATTCATGCTTAAGGAAGAACTTAGTCATTGGCATCTTGTCTTTCAAGATCGAAGACAAGATCACGATATCCGCCCAACTGAGGTGATTCGACATCATCAAGTACCATTGCTTAGTCGAGATGTCTTCCCCGCCCTCAACTTGCCACTCGATATCGTTATTCACATTCAACATCCAAAGGTTAAGCGAAGCCCAACACCAAAATGTGAAGTTCGCTAAACGAGTACATGACTTTTGAACAATAGAGATTGGAAGAATCAGTTTGATGAGGCCAAAGAAGCTCACGGTAAACGCAGTCATTGCGGTATTGATGGTCACGAACAACACGTTCAAGGCCATACGAAGATTATCAAGCATAAAACACGGCTATATTGAGATCGAAAGCCGCCATTATACTCATCTATAAAATATTCTCTTTAGTTATTGGTGAATACATTAAGGGTCAAACCACGGAACTAATTTTGGTCTGTGCCCATAGAGCAACTCATCGTTATTAATCACAAGGAATCACATCAAAAAACAACAAAGATGTCATTTAGACACAGCAGTACGAAGTCTATTTGACATCATTCAAGTTAATTTTTACCGAATAAACAGTATTGATAAGCATTCTCACTAATGGCATGGTACATGCAACTCCAAAGTGTAAATAGTTGAGTATCCTTAATGAGATAACTTCTCTAAGTAAAGGTGATGATATGACAGATATTCCTCATGGTTTGGTAACTGGCAAAGTCTTACATAAAACACAATGGACAGATCAGCTGTTCTCACTGCAAGTCAGTGCGCCAATCTCGCCCTATCAAGCGGGACAGTTCACGAAACTTGGTTTACTTAACAACGAGGAGGAGCTTGTCAGACGTGCTTATTCCATGGTGAATGCGCCAGAGCACGAACAAGGTCATCAACATCTGGAATTTTTGATTATTAAGGATCAGAACGGGCAGCTTTCACCTCAACTTCATGAGTTGAAGGTAGGCGATGACATATTTGTAGGCAAGGACCCAAGCGGCTTTATGACGCTAAATGAGATTCCAGAGATCGCCGAGGATCTATGGATGCTTTCAACCGGAACCGCCGTTGGGCCTTTTATCTCAATGCTCGAAAGCATGCAGATACAACAGCAAAACGGCTCTGAATCTGAAAAAATCACCTCGTTCAAAAACCTTGTACTGGTTCATGCCGTAAGAACAGAGCAAGACCTCACGTATCAAGATCGAATCAATCAACTCGTTGAACACTTTCAGGGGAAACTACAATATGTGCCAATTATTTCTAGAGAATCAGTCACCGGAACTTTGCGCGGACGAATCCCAAGCTTGTTACTTGGAGGCGACCTTGAGCAAACCACGTCTGTCACTTTCAATCAAACCCGCAGTTTTTTCTACCTTTGTGGCAATCCGCAAATGGTTCGCGACACAAGTGAAGCACTAACCAACTTAGGTTTCGAGAAGCACTTACGCCGAAAGCCCGGCCAATTCAGCAGTGAAAACTACTGGTAATCACGGTCACCAATTCAATCAAAGCTAAAGCTTGTATTCAAAATACAGACAAGAGGTTTTATATGAGTCATTTACGTATTCCGTCACACTGGAAAATTCAACGTTCAACGCCATTTTTCACCAAAGACAACATACCGGCTGCATTGCTTAATCACCACAACACCGCAGAAGGTGTATTCGGGCAGATCTGCGTAATGAAAGGCACCGTCACCTTCTATGGTTTTGCCGATGCCGACGCGACAGAACCAGAAAGTGTTATTACGATCCTGGCTGGGCAATTTGCCACAAGTCCACCTCAATATTGGCATCGAGTAGAGCTTAGCGACGACGCACAATTCAACATTAACTTCTGGTCTGAGAAAGAGACTAAGAAGATGTTCAACACCCGAAAGTAAGATCCATTCAATATTGATGAACTTATAAGCAAGCTGCCTCGTACTGTGATTTTTAGTGTTCAATAAGTGAAGACAACAGACCAAATAACCATAGTAATTACAGTGACTAATGGTGATAGACAAGACAAAAAAACTCTAGCACACTGAACAGAGTTGCAGGGCATGTTGACCTATCGAGCTGATTTTTGCAGCCGTTTGTGGGTTATTTATATTTTAGGTAAGAGAGGAAGCCATGCTCAACATTGCTTTTTTTAGCTCAAAATCATACGACGAAAAATCATTTGAACTGGCAAAAGGCGAACTCAACGCCGAGTTCCATTTTCACGATTTTCGACTCACTACAACAACAGCAAAAATGGCGCACGACAACGAAGTGGTTTGTGCGTTTGTAAACGATGACCTATCGCGAGACGTGTTAGAGATTCTTGCTAAAGGCGGTACCAAGCTGATCGCGATGCGCTGTGCGGGCTTTGATAAAGTCGACCTAGACGCAGCCAAAGAGTTTGGTCTGCAAGTGGTTCGCGTTCCGGCTTATTCTCCAGAATCAGTAGCAGAGCACACAGTCGGCATGATGATGTGTTTGAATCGTAAACTACACAAGGCATACCAACGTACTCGTGATGCGAACTTCTCTCTTGAAGGCTTGGTAGGCTTTAACTTCCACGGTAAAACCGTTGGTGTGATCGGCTCTGGCAAAATTGGGCTAGCAACCATGCGTATTCTGAAAGGTTTAGGCATGAACATCCTATGCTACGACCCATACCCGAACCCATTGGCAAAAGAACTGGGCGCTAAATACGTTGAGCTCGACGAGCTTTACCAAGAGTCTGACGTGATTTCTCTGCATTGCCCAATGAGTAAAGAGAACTACCACCTGTTGGATGCAACGGCATTTGAGAAAATGAAAGATGGCGTGATGATCGTCAACACCAGCCGTGGTGAACTACTGGATTCAACCGCAGCAATCGAAGCGTTGAAACAAAGCAAGATTGGCGCGCTTGGCCTTGATGTCTACGACAACGAGAAAGAGTTGTTCTTCCAAGACAAATCTAACGATGTGATTGTGGATGACGTATTCCGTCGCTTATCTGCTTGTCACAACGTATTGTTCACAGGTCACCAAGCCTTCCTGACTAAAGATGCTCTGTTCAACATTGCCAATACAACGCTCACCAGTGTTGATGCCTTTTTTACAGGTAACACCAGCGGCAACGAACTGGTTTAACAACAACTTGAGTTAATAGCAGACTGAGTTAGTAATAGACTCAATCTAGAAACACAAAGCCACGCTATTCCTAAGTGAACAGCGTGGCTTTTTCGTTTATCCAGTATTCTAAAACCGTTCCTAGACGCAGAAATGACAATCTTCGGTATCTAAGCCATAGACACCGTTTCTAATGGCAAGGTGCTCTTCCCCTGCTTTCACACCCATCTCATAACCTGCATTCAAGACCGTTTGATCCATTGTCAAACGCTTCACTGCAAACGCTTCTGGTGGCGCAATCACCTTGATGGTCGCATCTTTTGGAGGGTTACGAATGAACTCCAAAGACTGGTTATAGTTTTCGGCACGCACCGCCATCGACTCTGCAATATTCGGGAATTTCTTTAGCAGCTTTTTCAGCATCCACTGATACTTCTGCGGCTTCATTCGGTAGCTTAATGGGTGAGAAAGAATCACGGTAATGTCTCGTGCACCACGACGATAGGCTTCGCGAACCGGAATAGAGTCGGCTACACCACCATCGGTATAGCAACCACCAGAGAAGCACGGTGTTTCACGGTAAGCGATAGGTAGAGCTGTTGTTGCTTCAACCACGTTAGAAAGGTTTTCTGGCTTGATGTGATAGTAGTCTGCACTGCCAGTATCGACGTTAGTTACAGCAGCAATTAAAGGAACACTTGAGAACAGCTGACCGCAATCAAGCGGATAACGTTGGTTAGATTCATCCCACAACCACTTAACGTCGACCAAATTGCCACCTTTAGCAAAGCGAGCAGGGTTAAAGAACGTTTTATCGGTCGCCATAGTGGTGATCACGTTGTAGCTACGCTTCGGAGCTTGAGATAAGTAACCAACCAAATTGGACACACCTGCTGATACGCCGATGGCAAAATCATAAGGACGGAAATCGTCTTGCATAAAGGCGTCCAACACTCCGGCAGCGAAGATGCCTCTCATTGCCCCACCTTCAACGATTAATGCGCTCTTACTCATCTCAAACTCTTCTACTTTATAAACTGATAGTCGTAGAATAATCCGATCGTTCTTACAAAGATAATGGGATAAATTTATCAATTCGATAGGTAAAAACTATCAATGTGAATAGTTCAACTTTTCAATGATTTAGGGTTGCTTGATGATCAGCGAGATCAAAAAAGGCCATCGAGTGATTAACTCAACAGCCTTTCAACTATTTAAACGAGTGTATTGATTACGACTTAAATTCGCTCACGTCGATTTCAAGCAGTTTACCAATGCCTTCACCGTATGCAGGGTCGGCTTTGTAACAGTGTCTTAGGTGACGCAGTTGAATCTCTTTAGGAACGCCGCCTAGGTTACGAGCAGTGTTATCAAACAGAATCGCTTGTTTTTCTGGTGTCATTAGACGGAACAGATCACCCGGTTGCGAGAAGTAATCTTCGTCTTCGCGGTGATCCCAGTGCGCCGCAGCGCCATCTAGGTTCAATGCTGGTTCAGCAAAGTCTGGTTGCTCTGCCCATTGGCCTTCGTTGTTTGGCTCATAGCCAAGTGTGCTACCAAAGTTACCATCAACACGCATCGCACCATCACGATGGTAGCTGTGTACAGGACAACGAGGTGCGTTTACTGGGATATGCTGATGGTTAACACCCAAACGGTAGCGCTGTGCATCACCGTAAGCAAACAGACGGCCTTGTAGCATCTTGTCTGGTGAGAAGCTAATACCCGGAACCACGTTTGCCGGGTTGAATGCAGACTGCTCAACTTCAGCGAAGAAGTTTTGCGGGTTACGGTTCAATTCAAACTCACCCACTTCTATTAATGGGTAATCTGCATGAGGCCAGATCTTAGTTAGATCGAACGGGTTGTATGGCACTTTCGCTGCATCCGCTTCTGGCATCACTTGTACTTTCAACGTCCATTTAGGGAAGTCTTGGTTATCAATGCTGTCTAGCAAATCACGTTGGTGGCTTTCACGATCGTCACCGATCACTTGTGCCGCTTCTGCATCAGACAGGTTTTTAATACCTTGCTGAGATTTGAAGTGGAACTTAACCCAGAAACGCTCGTTGTCTGCATTAATAAAGCTGAATGTATGGCTACCAAAACCATGCATGTGACGGTAAGTAGCAGGAATACCACGGTCACTCATTACGATGGTGATTTGGTGAAGCGCTTCAGGTAGAGAGGTCCAGAAATCCCAGTTGTTCTTCGCACTGCGCATGTTGGTGCGAGGGTCACGCTTAACCGCATGGTTTAGGTCTGGGAACTTGAGAGGATCACGAAGGAAAAATACTGGGGTGTTGTTACCCACCATATCCCAGTTGCCTTCTTCGGTATAAAACTTCAATGCAAAGCCGCGGATATCACGCTCAGCATCGGCAGCACCGCGCTCACCGGCAACCGTAGTAAAACGTGCAAACAGGTCGGTCTTTTTGCCTATTTCAGAAAACAGTTTTGCCTTGGTGTATTTGGTAATGTCATGCGTAACAGTAAATGTACCGTAAGCGCCTGAACCTTTCGCGTGCATACGACGCTCTGGAATGACTTCGCGGTCAAAATGCGCCATCTTTTCTAAAAACCAAACATCTTGAAGAAGTTGAGGACCGCGCTTACCCGCAGTTTGAACATTCTGGTTATGAGCAACAGGACAACCCGCAGCTGTAGTTAGTTTTTTACTCATGATCTATTCCTTAAGGTCCAAAGGTGCAGCAATAGTGAGTGCACCTTGATATTTATACTGGCTTCCTTTCAAAAGCCCCTAAAATATTATGGATATAGAATAGACCTCTAATGGTATAAAATATAATCGTTTCTATTTATCGTTGCTATCTATAAAACCTATCGAACCATGATGTTAAGTAACCAATTGTCAAACCTCACTTTATTTCAAGATCGCATGGCCTACTTTCAGAGTCGCAGCGATATTTCTCGCCGTTCTGGTAAGGTTTAGTTCGGCTTCTAGCAGAACTTGGTCAAGTGACTGAGGAGAACGAACCGTACCAAACAAGCTGTTCATTTCACCATAAAGTGCTTCTACTTCTGTTCCCAGTGAGCCAGCAATGCCTATGATCGGAATGCCTTGTAAGCTCGCTCGTTTAGCAATGCCATAAGGCGTTTTCCCTTGCAGAGTTTGGTTGTCCATCTGCCCTTCGCCAGTAATCACCAAGTCGGCACCTTTCAATAGATCATCAGCTTGCAAAACATCGAGCACCATCTCAATGCCGGGTTTAATTTGGATATTGAATAACAAACCAAGCCCCATCGGCGTGCCACCAGCTGCGCCATAACCCACGCGCTTGTAAACAGGCTCATCGCCACCGGCATAACCTTGCGTTTCTGCAACTTGAGCAAAATTCTCAAGCGCCTTATCCAGCGTCACAACTTGTTCTGGGCTTGCGCCTTTTTGTGGGCCGAATATATAGCTGGCACCGTTATCACCACACAATGGATTATCCACATCGCACGCCACAATCAACTCAATATCGGAGCAACGAGAATCGACGCCTGTAAGATCAATTGAAGCCAAATCCGCTAGCACAGCGCCACCTCGGCTGAGCTCTTGCCCTGCACGATCAAGCAATTTACCACCTAACGCTTGTACAATGCCTGCACCACCATCATTGGTCGCACTGCCACCCAATCCAAGAATGATGGTTTGAGCACCCTGCTCTATCGCTTCTAATATCAGCTGTCCGGTACCAAAAGAAGAAGCAACCAAAGGATCGCGCTGTTCTGGTGTCAGCAAGTCTAAACCAGACGCAGCAGCTATCTCTATCAAAGCCGTTCTCTTGGAGCTCTGAACTGACGGTTCTAACATCGCCCATTCAGCACTAATCAATGTTCCCAATGGCCCTTGAACTTTATTTGTTCGCTTTTGTCCGGCTAAACCTTGTAGCAATACATCTACCGTACCTTCGCCACCATCGGCCAGAGGTAAAGTCACATAGTCAGCGTCAGGGAAGATTTCACGAAAACCCTTTTCAATACACGCCGCCACCGATACCGCCGATAAAGATTCTTTAAACGAGTCTGGTGCAATAACAATTTTCATAGAAGCTGGCTCCAATACTTCACAAATATCTACCAAGCAATAGTACAAAAACAACAAAACCACTATATAGAAGACGGGTCAACTGTGCGTACTTCCCTCTCCGAATTTGACCAACACCTCAGATTTCACCGCCACTATTTTATATTCAGTAAAGTTACGGTTGGTTAATAACCCATCTTTTGACAAGTTTAATCCCGCCAAATTGTCTAATTTCACCTCAATTAGTCGTAGAAACCAGATCCTGAACACGCTTTTTGTTTCGCATTGCGGAATCCTTAAATCTTTTTGTTCCACTTTTTAACCAGTTAACAGTTATTAGAGAAAAACTTAATAAGGAAATATTTCGTAACTTTGCTCACAGAATTTTTTCGGAATAAAAACAATAATTGATTCCGTATTATGGAATTCAAATTATCGGAGAACACAGATGCCTTTAGTATCAACAGAAAAACTACAACAAGAATACGAACGAATCCTTTTAGCTCGCGACATGAAGCCAGAGATGGCAACCAAGCTTGCGGCTGGTTTTGTTGAGATGGCAAACGAAGGCACATACTCACATGGCATCAACCGTTTTCCTGTATTCATTGACCAAGTAGATAAAGGTCAAATCAAACTCAATGCAGAACCAGAATGCGTTAACAGCATGGGTGCACTCGAGCAATGGGATTGTAACTACGGTCCTGGCGTTCTTAACGGTCTTATCTGTGCAGAACGTGCCATGGAATTGGCTCGTGACTACGGCATTGGCATGGTCGGTATGCGTAATTCTAACCACTGGATGCGTGGCGGTGCTTACGTATTGAAAATGGCTCGCGAAGGTTTTGCAGGAATTGCATCAACCAACTCAATCGCAGTGATGCCAGCATGGGGTGGTAAAGATCACCGTGTTGGTTCAAACCCTCTCATCATGGCGGTTGCGGGCGATCCACCGGTGGTTGTTGACTGTTCAATGAGCCAATTTTCTTACGGCCAACTACAAAACTTCGTGCTTGCTGACAAAGAACTACCTGTTGTTGGTGGCTTTGACAACGAAGGTGAACTCACTAAAGACCCGCATGTACTGTGGGAAAACAAACGCCTACTTCCAATGGGTTTCTGGAAAGGTTCATCAATGGCAATCGTACTTGACATGATGCTAACGGCAATCACTGGCGGCCACTCAGTACCAGCGCTGACTGAAGATATGGGTGGTGAGTTTGGTGTATCTCAATTCCTTATCGCTATCGACTTAAGCAAGACAATGGATCAAAGCACTTACGCACAAGAGATGAAGCGCATCCGCGATTACGTGCTTGAGTCAGAGCCTGCAGAAACGGGTTCAGTGATGATTGCTGGTTCTGAAATTGAAAACTTCATTAAGAAACACGAAGCAGCTGGCGGCATTGAAATTAACGATGGAATTTGGGAACAAATTACGTCTCTGTAATTAGCCAAAGGTAGGGAAAGCGTTATGCAAAGTGTATTAAAGAGTATTTGGAAAAGTATCGATGTCATCATGGCGGTCATTCTGACCTGTATGGTTGCGCTCGTATTTACTAACGTAGTTTTACGTTATGGCTTTTCTTCTGGTCTTCGTCCCTCTGTAGAACTATCTCGCCTTGGTCTTGTATGGGTTGTCATGCTCGGTGCCGCCGTTGTGCTGCGCCGAGGTGAACACCTCGCTGTTGCAGAGTTTTCTGAACGACTCTTCCCAAAAGCAGTACCCGTACTAAGACGTATCTGCTGGGTAATAGTACTGATTTCTGTCGGCATGCTTTACGTCGGTTCATACCGTCAAATGATGTCTAACTGGTCAGATATTTCTCAGCTTACAGGGCTTCCTTCAGCATTATTTTACTTAGCCGGTGTGGTGTCAGGTTTGTTAATGGGCGTGATTGCCTTTATGCGAATCTTCAAGCCCGACTGGCAGCTAGATAGCTTAGATGAGGAGAAAGAATAATGACGTTAGCCATTTTCTTATCGGTATTGATTGTCTCAATCTTACTTGGTCTTCCTGTTGCGTTTGCACTGTTATTGTCTTCAATGGCGCTGATGCTTCACATGGACTTCTTTAGTGCAGACATTCTTGCGCAGTCTTTAATTAATGGTGTCGACAGCTTCACTCTGCTTGCCATTCCATTCTTCCTCATTGCGGGTGAAGTAATGGCATCGGGTGGCTTGTCGCAGCGTATTGTTCGCCTAGCAACCACTTACGTTGGACATCGTCAAGGTGGCTTAGGTTACGTTGCTATCATGACTTCGGTACTGCTTGCTGGCCTTTCTGGTTCAGCTGTAGCAGATGCAGCAGCCTTGGTCAGTATTCTTTACCCAATGATGAAAGCAGCGAAATACCCAGAAGCACCTTCAATGGGCTTACTTGCTTCAGGCGGTATCATCGCACCCGTTATTCCACCTTCAATCCCTCTGATCCTTGTAGGTGTTGCTGGCGGTATCTCGATCAAAAACCTATTCCTAGGCGGCATCGTTCCTGGCCTGTTAATGGGTATGACATTGATGTTTGTGTGGCGCTGGACGGTTCGTAAAGAAAACTTAGAAACGTCTGAACGTGCAACAAAGGCTGAAAAACGCGCGGCACTTAAAGATGGCGTATGGGCATTGATGTTACCAGTCATCATCATTGTCGGTATTCGCTTTGGTATTTTTACACCGACAGAAGCCGCTGTAGTCGCCGCCACTTACGCTATTTTCATCTCAACGTTTGTTTATAAAGAACTCACTATTAAGAAGTTCTACCACATCGTACTCAACGCTGGTCGCTCGACCGCAATGGTTATGTTCTTGGTGGGTTGTGCAATGGTCGCTGCGTGGTTAATTACTGTTGCTCAGCTTCCTCAACAACTCGCAGAAATGTTAGGTCCACTGGTGGATAGCCCACGCCTATTAATGGCAGTAATTATGTTGCTCGTACTTTGTGTCGGCATGGTTATGGACTTGAGCCCAACGATTCTAATCCTTGTACCCCTTTTAATGCCTGTCATCAAGATGGCTGGGATTGACCCAACGTACTTCGGCCTACTGTTCGTTATCAACTGTTCAATTGGCTTGATTACGCCTCCTGTAGGCACCGTACTAAACGTAGTGTGTGGTGTAGCGAGAGTACCAATGTCGACTGCAGTGAAAGGTGTATTGCCCTTCATCGCGGCTTACATGGCTCTGCTCACACTGTTTGTCATCTTCCCAAGCATTATCACTGTGCCAATGTCGTTTGTCATTGGTTAATCCTCGACGGAGAAAATAATAATGAAAACCCTACTAAAACTTACTCTACTCGCTTCGACTATCGCAATGAGCTCTAGCGCTTTTGCCGCTACGACTCTAAAACTGGCGCACGCTGCACCAGAGTCGGATTTGCAACAAGACCTATCTTTGTTCTTTAAGAAAGAAGTAGAAGCTCGTTCAAACGGCGAAATCAAAGTAAACATCTACCCACAAGGTCAATTGGGCAGTGATAAGCAAATGATCGATGGTTCACGTGCTGGCATCGTCGATTTAGCGATGGTTGGCTTGAACAACTACAACGGCCTAATGCCTGAATCAGCGGCCTTCACTCTGCCGTTCATGTTCCCAGATCGTCAAACAGCATACAAAGTACTGGACGGCGAGCCGGGTAAAGAAGTGTTAGCGAACTTTGAAAAATTCGGTCTTAAAGGTCTTGGTTTCCCTGAAAATGGTTACCGCAACATGACCAACAACGAAAAACCTATTCGTGTTCCTTCAGATGTTGAAGGCCTACAAATGCGTGTGAATGGCTCGAAAGCGCTAAACGACATGTTCAATGAGCTCGGTGCTAACCCGCAGCAGCTTCCAGTATCTGAACTTTATACTGCACTTGAAACAGGCGTTGTTGACTCTCAAGACCACCCAATTTCTGTAACGCTGTCTTTCAAGTTTGATGAAGTACAAAAATACCTAAGCCTTACACAACATGCTTACTCACCATTAGTTCTAACAATGAACCTACGTAAGTTCGACAAGCTAACTGAAGATGAGCAAAAGATTATCGAAGAAGTTTCTGCTGAAGCCGTAGCAATGCAACGTGAGCTAAGCATCCAGAAAGAAGACAAGATGATTGCTCAACTAGAAGCAAACGGCATGCAAGTAAACCGTGACGTTGATGGTGCTGCTTTCCAACAAGCTATCCAACCAGTTTGGAGCGCTTACATCGAGAAAAATGGCGATGTGATGATCAACAAGATCAAACTAGCAGCTAAGTAACGTAATTGAGTGCGATTGCCTAGTCCTCTTTTTTAGCTAGGAAGTTTAGCTAGGCAATCCGCTCGTCATTCACTCAATCCAACATGGGCAAACACAATGTCTCAACAACAAAAAACATACCAAGAATTAAAAGAACGCGTGTTCGCAGCAAACTTGCAGCTTCCTAAATATGGCTTAGTGACTTTCACTTGGGGCAATGTCTCTGAGATCGACCGCGAACGTGGCGTGATTGCAATAAAACCGTCAGGTGTTGAATACGATGTAATGACGGCAGATGACATCGTTGTTCTCGATTTAGAAGGCAACCGCATTGAAGGCAAGCTGAACCCTTCAAGCGACACGGCTACGCACATTGAGCTTTACAAAGCCTTCCCAACCATTGGCGGCATCGTTCACACGCACTCTCGTAACGCAACAATTTGGGCACAAGCCGGCCGAGACATTCCAGCGCTGGGCACAACACACGCCGATTACTTCTACGGTGATGTACCTTGTACTCGCCTGCTAACAAAAGCTGAGATCGAATCTGATTACGAGAAAAACACAGGCTTGGTGATCATCGAAGAATTCAACCAACGTGATATCGACCCGCAAGCAATGCCAGGTGTCATCATCGCAGGCCACGCACCATTTACATGGGGCAAGGATGGTTCAGATGCAGTGCACAATGCAGTGGTAATGGAAGAGATTGCTGCCATGGCAACAGCCACTCGCGCTATCAGTCCAGAAGTAGCGATTCAACCTGAGCTGCTAGATAAACACTACAACCGTAAACACGGCAAGAACTCATACTACGGACAGAAGTAAGGCCTCGCACATGCATAAGTCATCACCGCATAAGTCCTATAAACATAAATTGTATAAGCACAAGCTATTGGCGTTAGATCTCGATGGGACGGTGCTCAACTCGCAGCACACGATTAGCCAAGAGTTAGTCGAAGCCATCAAGCAAGTCGCTCAACACACTCATGTGGTTATCGTTACGGGCCGCCATCATGTCGCGGCAAAACCTTATTACGATCAGCTTGGTTTATCGACTCCAATAATTTGTTGTAATGGCACTTACATCTTTGATTACCAAAACGATACGGTCATTCAAGAAAACGCAATCGACAAAGAAATTGCGGCTGAGTTTATCACCCTATCTCAAGCTCATGATCTGAAGATGGTGATGTATGTGCGTGATGCAATGCTCTACTCAAGAGATCGCCCAATTGAATACATGGAAGCGCTATTGACGTGGTCTCAAACCTTTCCAGAAAGCCAGCGACCAAACATTCAAAAAGTCGACGACTTCCAACATGAAGCACAAGTTTCAGAGTATGTGTGGAAGTTTGTCGTTGAAGGTGAAGTAAACACATTCGCAGAGATTCCTTTTGTGAAAGAGAACTTCAACGGCGAACGATCTTGGATTGATCGTGTCGATTTCGCAGCAACAGGTAATAGCAAAGGTAATGCCTTGACTCGCTACATTGAGCCGCTCGGTATCAGCCTAGAACAGTGTGTCGCGATTGGTGATAACCACAATGACATTTCGATGCTTAAAGCAGCGGGACTTGGCATCGCAATGCAAAACGCAGATGACACCGTAAAAAGCTCAGCCAACCTTATCACGCCTAAAAATAATGACGATAAGACAGGGTTAGCGACGCTTTTACAAGACCTATTTAGTGCCCATTAATTTAAAGCATCGGCTTTATTAAGCTGTTTATATTTAAAGAGAATTTTTATGTTAGTCGGAAATACTCAACCTACGCAGATCAGTAAGTCGTACCCTGTCGTTATTCAAAACGTGCTTGAGTACTTGAACAGTCTCGACCAAGAAAAACTCGCATTAGGTCGCCATGAACTCCCTGGTTTTGATTCAAAACAAGCATGGTTTGTTGTATTGGAATATGACAAAGAGCCTCTAGGAAACTTCCAACCTGAAGTCCATAAATACCATTCTGACTTGCAGATCATTCTCGAAGGTTCTGAAGTGATGGCATGGGCGATCGACACTGGCGAACACAGCAACGCACAACCTTATAACCAAGAACGTGACCTTCAGTTTTACGAATACCCAGGAATTGAACTCAGCTTCATTCATGCAAAACGCAATCAATTTTATTTATTCACACCAAATATCGTGCATATCACCAATATTGAAAATGATGACAGCCAACCCGTTAGAAAACTGGTGGTGAAAATTCACAACGATTTACTGGAAGCCAAATAATGAATTACTACATTGGAATTGATTCTGGCGGCACTTTTATGAAAGCCGCGTTGTTTAACGCAAAGGGTGAACAACAAGGCCTTGCCCGCGTATCGGCGAGCGTCATCAACGAAAAACAAGGTTGGGTAGAACGCGACCTAAACGCACTATGGGGTAACGCTGTCGATGTCATTAAGCAGCTTTTAGAGACCACAAAAGTAGAACCGACCTCTATCAAAGGCTTGAGCATTTCAGCCCAAGGCAAAGGTGTTTACCTTCTTGATAAAGAGGGACAAAACCTCGGCCACGGCATTATGTCTTCTGACTCGCGTTCACTGCCTATCGTTAAAGAGTGGCTAGAACAGGGTAAAGCAAAAGAGATCTATCCAACCACACTGCAAACACTGTGGACAGGTCACCCTGTATCGATTATTCGCTGGATCAAAGAAAACGATGCCGAACGATACAACAACATTGGCGCAGTGATGATGTCTCACGACTACCTTCGATATCGCTTAACGGGCGAAGTCGCAGCAGAACTGACCAATATTTCAGAAAGTAATTTTTTCAACTCCATCACTGGTGAGTATGACAAAGCCCTTCTGGAAACCTTTGGCATTGAAGAAGTTTGGGATGCGCTACCACCAGTAGTCAAACCTCAACAGCAAGCAGGGAAAATCACTGCGGCCGTTGCCAATGAAACCGGACTAGCAATAGGTACGCCGGTGTTCGGCGGTTTGTTTGATGTTGTGTCTACCGCGATCTGTTCTGGAATC
This sequence comes from Vibrio sp. 10N.286.49.C3, assembly GCF_041469545.1. Classification (NCBI taxonomy): domain Bacteria; kingdom Pseudomonadati; phylum Pseudomonadota; class Gammaproteobacteria; order Vibrionales; family Vibrionaceae; genus Vibrio; species Vibrio sp. 10N.286.49.C3. The sequence goes on along the minus strand of NZ_JBFRKT010000008.1, from coordinate 54,239 downwards.
AACTCTTCAGAAGATACCCTGAATTACGTGATGGGCACATGGGCGGTCACGTCTGGTATCTCAAAACAAGTGACTCAAGAATCACACAATTTTGTTTACGGCCATTACGCCGTCGATAACGAATACATCATTCACGAAGCGAGCCCGACTTCTGCGGGTAACTATGAATGGTTCGCCGACTACCTTGGTGAAAATGGCGAGCTTAACCACCAGCAAAATCAAGCGTTAGTCGAAGCATTAGATCCGGCATCAAGCAGTATCTACTTTGTGCCATTCCTTTACGGTTCAAACCAAGGGCTTGGCCTAAAGTCAGGCTTCTATGGTCTGCAATCGCACCATACTAAAGGGCACCTAATTCAAGCCATTTGGGAAGGCATTTTATTCTGTCACAACATTCACCTAGAACGTATGCGTCAGCGTTTTCCAAAAGCCAACATACTAAAAGTGACAGGCGGACCAGCATCTAGCCCTGTATGGATGCAAATGCTGGCTGACCTTACCGGCATGACCGTTGAAATATCAGACGTAGATGAAACCGGCTCATTAGGTGCCGCAATGATGGCAATGGTCGGCGCAGGTGAGTTCGCTTCATTAGAAGAATGTACTCAAGCCATCACTAATTCTACGTCACGTGTCGAGCCGAATCCTGAACACTACGACACTTACCAAAAGAAATATAAGCACTATCAAAGACTGGTGCAGTTGTTTAAACAATTTGAGGATGAAATAGATGCCTAAGCCCTTGTTACAAATGGCTCTTGATGCCACAGATATCGACACGGCATTAGCCTCAATAGAGCATGTTGCAGATAAGTTAGATGTGATTGAAATCGGGACGATTTTAGCCTTCGCCCACGGCGTAGATAGCGTAAGAATCCTACGAGAAAAATACCCAAATCACGTCATTGTCTGTGACATGAAAATCACCGATGCCAGCGCCATTTTAACGCGTCTAGCGATGGGTGCCGGCGCTAACTGGGTAACAGTAAGTGCAGCAGCACACATCGAAACTATTCGTTCAGCGAAGAAAGTAACGGATGAATTCGACGGCGAAGTGCAAATTGAGCTGTATGGACACTGGACAATGGAAGATGCGCAAGCTTGGGTCGACATGGGCATTAAACAAGCAATTTATCACCGTTCTCGTGATGCGGAACTTGCTGGTGTGAGCTGGACCGAAGAAGATTTGATAAAAATGCAGAAATTATCGGATATTGGAATTGAACTATCCATTACTGGTGGTATTGTTCCTGACGATCTGCATTTGTTTAAGAATCTGTCTGCGAAATCGTTTATTGCTGGCCGAGCGTTAGCTGGTAGCAATGGACGTGACATCGCAGAAAACTTCCATACTGAAATAGGTAAACACTGGTAGCACATATATGAGTGAGCAAATTAAATCGTTGTCTAAAGCACTGACCGTATTGGAATTCCTTGGGAATTATCCTAATGGCGTTTCGTTACAAAAAGTGTCTGAAGGGACTGGCTTCAACAAGTCATCAGTCCACCGTATTTTAGCAACATTTGAAGACTCTGGTTATGTTGCTCAAATGTGTTCAGGTAAAGAATATCGCTTAACAATGAAGTTGGTTCAGCTTGGACACGCTGCTATCAACTCTGATGTCACTGGCACCGTTAAGCCATACCTATCTGAGCTACTCGACGATGTGAATGAAACGGTTAACTTCCTCTCTTTTGATGCTGACAACATCATTTTTAAAGACAAGTTTGAACCCGTTAATTCTTCCTTTAGAACTCGAACCTACGTAGGGCTGCATTCTCCAATGTATTGCTCAGCGGCAGGAAAATGTTACTTAGCATTTAGCTCTGACAGCGTTCGAGAAACCTATTGGAAACGCAATGTCAGCACAATGAAGCCGTTAACTGAAAACACGATTCTCGACAAGTCTCAGTTTTTTGGTGTTCTCGATAAAATTAAGAGCCGTGGTTATGCGCTCGATGATGAAGAGAACGAAGCGGGTATTTCTTGTGTTGCTGTCCCTATTTTTGACAAGAACAATTCTCCTGTATACGCGGTTAGCGTCTCTTCGCTTACGCCAAAAATGAAAGCTCTCGGCTACGAAGAGATCGCTAGCAGAATTCAAGACATAACAACGCGTATAGAACAACAACTCTTTTAAGGAAAAAGAATGTTTGATTCTAAAAACAAATTCAGATTAGGTATTTACGAAAAAGCGATGCCAACCACCCTTACATGGGAAGAGCGTTTGATTCACGCTAAAGAAGCTGGCTTCGACTTTGTAGAAATTTCAGTGGATGAAACCGATGAGCGACGTGCTCGTTTAGATTGGTCAGACGAAGAAATTTATGAGCTTCGCCGTCTATGTGAAAAGCACCAAATGCCTTTCCAATCAATGTGCCTAAGCGCACACCGTAAGTTTCCGTTTGGCTCAATGGATGATGCTATTCGCACTGAATCGCTGATCATCATGGAAAAAGCGATTTCATTGGCTTACAAGCTTGGTATTCGCTGTATTCAAATGGCGGGCTACGATGTGTACTACGAGCCGCAATCGGCTGAAACTCACGCTCGCTTCATTGAAGGCATGCAGCAAGCCACCAAAATGGCAGAACGCGCAGGTATCATGCTAGGTGTTGAGATTATGGATACTCCGTACCTCAACTCATTGAGTAAATTTGAAGTGCTTAAGCGTGAGATCCCATCACCTTACTTCATGGCTTACCCAGATGTCGGTAATATTTCGGGTTGGAACTACGACGTGTGTACCGAACTAAAACTAAGCCGTGATCACCTAGTACAAGTGCACCTAAAAGATACACTGCGAGTTTCAGAAATCTGCAAAGGCCAGTTCCGAGATCTTGTTATAGGTGAAGGCCAAGTCGACTTCCCAGCTATTTTCAAAACACTCGCTGAAATTGATTACAGCGCGCCATTAGTGATTGAAATGTGGGCTCAAAATGACAACTGGTTCGAAGATATCAAACAAGCGAAAGCAACATTGAAATCTATCGCAAACCAATCTGGCTTTGAACTGTAAGGAAACGACCATGACAATTTTTCGCACCGCTTTTTTTGAAGCCGATTTAACTGAAGAACAAAAGCAAGACTTCTACCAATACATGGAAAACGAAGTCGCGCCTATTATCCGCACATTTCCGAATAACCAAAGGCTAACGCTGAACAAGCCTGAAGCGATTGAAGCTGAGAGCCATAAAAACCTACTGCTGATGATGCAGCACAGCTACGAGAACGAGTCAGCAATGACTGCTGCTTTAGATTCTGAACAACGAATCAAAAGTATGCATGCGACCAAAGTGATTATTGAGAAATACAACATTCATGTTCATCACATCAATTTCGTTCGTGATTAACAACTTAATAGGCAATACACCGTAAAGTCTCAATCGAAAAGCAGAAGATCATCTTCTGCTTTTTTTATCGCTATCAATAAGGAATCACTATGAGAGTATTCCCGTTAAAAGATGCCCCACTGGTCTTACTGTCTCTGATATTTTTTATCTGGGGTTTAATTACAGTTTCAAGTAACTCGCTAATTCCACATTACAAAGAAGCTTTCTCTCTCGATTATAAAATGGCGATGCTATTTCCCATGGCCTTTTTTATCACCCGAATTACGGTGTCGCTTCCAACATCATTTGTCATGGCAAAAATTGGCTATAGAACTACGCTGAAGTTCTGCTTGATATGGTGCCTTCTGGGCTGTCTAGCCATGGCATATTTAGTACGAGGAGAAGAGCTTATTCCAACACTCATTGGGATCTTATTGATGGCCTCAGGTGTGTCAGCAATTCAAGTAGTGAGTTCACCTTACGTATCACTTCTCTCGACACCCGATAAGAGTGTTATACGTCAAAGTGTGGCAACAGCATCTAACTCCGTTGGCACTGTGCTTGGTCCGCTAGTGCTTACCGCTGTCATTCTCGTGGCTACAAGTTTTAACGTCGACAACACCGCCCATCAAGTTTCGTATCTGTTCTTATTCATCGCCCTGTTCTTTTTCGGCTTACTGGTATTTTTTAGCAAAATGAAGCTTCCAGATATCAAACCAAAACAGATGACTGGCTTTTGGCGAGGGTTAAGGCTTCTAATTAAAAATCAGCAGTTTATGAAGTTAGCGTTGGTACTGTTGCTGTACATCGGTGTCGAGGTCAGTTTTGGTACTTTTACTATTGCGTATCTTGCCGACCAGCAATATGGCGACCTTGGTTTGGTCTTCGCAACACAGATCATCGCTCTTTATTGGGTATTAATGTTTGTTGGAAGAGTGTTATTCGCCAAGTTTGGAAACACTGTAAACAAGCACTATCTCTTCTCACTGTCTTGCGTTATTGCCGCTTTGATTAGTGCCGTTGCGGTCTATCAAAATTATGTTTGGATTGGCTATTTGATGCTTGTCGTAGGGCTATGTAATTCTGCGCTCTACCCTATCATTTACGCACAAGCGCTACATGCATCAGGTAAGCAAAACTCACAAGGAGCAGCAATTCTCATTATGTGTTCAATTGGAGGGGTTGTTTTACCATTCGTACAGGCGAGTTTGATTGATGAGCTTTCGCTGAGTACGAGTTATATTGCGCCCGCATTAGCGTATGTATTAATGATAGTTTTGTACTGGTCTAGTTTAAAACACCGTGTTTAAACTGTTGGTTTAGATAGGTAACTTGGTTTAGTCAATCACTTGATTCAGTAACTAAGTCGATGACTAAAAAGTCAGCCTGATTGGCCTAGAAGATAGAGAAAGTGAACTGGAGAAAGATAAGGAAATGAATTTGGTGCTTCTGACGTTAGTTTGAATCAGTGAGTGGCTAATCACCACCACTGATCACACTTAACGCGGGTTATTTTAGAAATTAAACCCAAGCAGAAGCAACAAGTAGGATAATTGCACCCATGATAACGGTAGACTTAGCAAAAAATAGAACTTCATTCATTACTGAAGGTTTTGCTAGTGATACGTTGTTTTCATTCGTGATTACTGTAGCGTTCATACTGTGTTCTCATCGTTATGTGATCTGAGGTCAATTTTGCGCCGTTATGTGACCAAAGTCAATATTAACTGTAGTTTTATTACACAAAATTCAAGCCTTAACTCAAGTGCAGACCAACGAGAGTACACGATAGAGCCCTACTTTCCTTCTATACATATTTCCATTAAATCAACGGCTATTAGATACAAAAAAGCTCGAAGCCTGATCTACAGAATACTTCGAGCCTTTATACAGCAGTCGATACTCGACTTAATTCAATTGAGCTAACTCCGCTCGCATTGAATCGATAGCTTGTTGATAATCTTCACTATCAAAAATAGCAGAGCCCGCAACGAACATATCGGCACCCGCTTCAGCAATCTCTTTTATGTTGTTAACTTTCACACCACCGTCGACTTCTAAACGAATATTTCGGCCTGATTCATTAATGCGCGATCTGATTGAACGCAGCTTAGTTTCAGAGCTCAGGTCCGCTACCCACTTCCAAACCATTCGCTGGAACAAATTTAGTTATCTGCCCGTTTTCAACCATGTAGCAATCCATGCCTGCCGATGTCGCTGCGTGCTGGCCTATAATCGTATCTTCAAACACCACACAATCGCTCGGTTCAAGCTCTAACTGGCTAGCGACTTTCAGAAAAGTATCCGGGTTAGGTTTGTGATTTTCTACGTCATCTGAAGTCACAATCGTACGTATCATTGATGGGATATCGGTCGTCTTTAAAATCGCCCTTGCATGCTTGGCTTGAGCACCAGTGCCGATGCCTATCTTTTTCAACTGATACTGTTGCTGTAAGAGTGCGTATGTCTCTGGAATAACATCCCCTTTGTGCTCAATGGCTTCAAAGTTGGCAATTTTGTCCGAAGTAATTTGTTGAGCATCAAGAGTTAGATCGTAACGCTTAAGGATCTCTTGAGTCACTTTTCGCGATGGCATCCCACCAAGTTGATCGAGCCACTCTTTGTCGTAGGGAATACCAAACTTCTGACAAGTGTGTTCCCATGCATGAGCGTGTGCCACCATAGAATTGACCAGAGTCCCATCGAGATCAAAAATAATTCCTTTATATTTATCTAACTTTGGCATCGTCAATCTCTCATATTGTTTTGAGACTCATACTACTAATCACCATACATAAAACCTATTCATGATCGTCTTAATATGATCTTATTCAACAATCCGACAATTAAACGAATTGATGCAATAAAAGCCGTTGTTTTACTATTGAAATCATATTTTGAGCACATCTCACCCATTTTTACTTAAACCAAGTAGAGTTGCATAAATTGAAGATGATATAGTCCACGAAAATCAAATACCTTGGACACGACCATGCATTCTAGCGACATCATCAAATTGGCAAATTTAGGCGTTAATATCGAAATTTCAAAAGACTCTTCATTGCATCCTTCTGATGCGTTGGAAGTGGTAAAGATTGTTGCTGAAATCGGTAGCCAAATCGTCATCAAGAAAAAATACCATACGGACTACCTGATTCAGATGGCTGAAGTGGGCCGTGATCATGTGACGATCGCTGTTTAAGAACCGCCACTATTTCGAAATTGACATAACCTCAGCTTCAACAGTTTAGAGCGACATGTTGATATAAAAATGCAGCATATTGGGGGCAATATGCTGCATTTTCTCTTTTCGTTAGGAGCATCGAGAACGCAAAGAGAAACTGGTTAATCATTCTAAGTAGAGTTAGTGGTCAAACAATCTCGGAACACCCGTTTGCACACAAACATCATTCAGTCGTTTTTGTGCCGTGAGAATATTCTCTTTCCAACGTTCATCTTGAGCCCACATCTCGATCACGAGTGGCACAACGCACTCAGTCTCTTTCAACGTTTCAAAAATAGCATTGAAGTCAACTTCGCCATCACCAATCACTAAGTCTCGAAACTGCCCTTTGTACTCGTCAGTCACTTTATAAGTGTCTTTGAGGTGGATCTGAGTGATATGAGGCTTACTCAGTTTTAGCTCAGTCACTATGTCGTAATTCCAACCAGAAATATTACCCACATCCGGATACGCCGTGAAATACGGTGAATTGACTTCGCGACTCAGCACTTCGAACTTACTCAAAGAGTTCAAGTAATCGGTGTCCATAATTTCCACAGCAAGCATTACGCCTGATCTTTCCGCCAACTGCGCCGAAAGCTTCATGCCTTCAATGAACCTCTGGTGAGTCACTTTATCGGCTGGCTCGTAGTAAACGTCATACCCAGCCAATTGGATGGTACGAATACCCAATTTGTAAGCGAGTGAGATCGCTTTTTCCATATGAATAACTGCTTGTTCACGAATCGCCGGATCTGCTGAACCAAATGGGAACCTACGATGCGCGCTTAAACACATGGATTGCAGCGGTACACCATGCTTTTCACACAGGTGACGCAAGGCATACACTTCTTCGTCATTCCAATCTAATCGACTGCGACGCTCGTCTGATTCATCGACCGATATCTCAAGAAAATCAAAGCCGAGTTCTTTGGTTTGCTTAAGTTTATCTTCCCAGCTGAGTTCGTTAGGTAGAGCCTTTTCATAAAGCCCAACACGGTGGCGTAACAAGTTTTGATACATAACGCCTCCTAGTTCCAGTAGCGATCGATCTGAGCTTTTAGCGCTTCTGCTGTCTCTTTACCTTTGTCGCCTGCAAGTGCACGGCCTGCGATAAAGGTTTTCGCCTTAATGCCTTCAAATAGGTATAGGTCTTCAGGCACGATACCGCCCGTGATAGAAAGCTCGATACCCATTTCAGACAATGCACGCATCTTCACGAGATCTTCTTCAGTCCAGCCCACACCAGCTAATTCAGCGTCACGAGAACGGTGATAGATAGCTTGAGAGATACCTAGGTCGACCCAAGATTGAGCATCGTCCATTGTCCAGTTACCATAAATTTCGATTTGGATTTCACCGTTAAATTCATCAGCGACTTTCTTACATGCACCAATGGTTGCGATGTGTGCAGCAGCAGAAACGGTAATCCAATCAGCGCCCGCTTCGAATGCCATACGAGCCAAAATAGCACCGCCATCGGTGGTTTTCATATCGCATACAAGGATATGGTCTGGGTGGTTTTTACGAAGCGTAGAAACCGCCGTCATGCCTTCTGCGAAAGCCAAAATAGTGCCCACTTCAATCACATCAACGAAGCTTTCAACGTTGTTTGCCACTTCAATTGCTGCAGGAAGATTTGTTTGGTCTAGGGCGATCTGAATCATTGGTTTAGTCATGTTGTTATCCTTTAATTTGTTCACGTATTAGACGGGCTAAGCCATCATGGTTGTTATCTGTTGAGCACACGCATTGAACGTGTGACTTGACGATGTCATCAGCATTGAGCATCGCTACGCCTAACCCGGCGTACTTGAGCATGGAAATGTCATTGTGGTTATCACCGACGGCAATGACGTCATCGGCTTGATAACCGAGTTCTGCGATGTATTCAGCAAGGCGTAGGCCCTTACTGTTACCTTTCGCAGCAAAGTCGATTCGGTTTGACCAAGAGCGCTCACCGTTGAAGTTCTCTTCTATCCATGGGTGTTGCATTAAACGGTCTACTGAGTCTTGGCTACCTTCCACCACAAACTTCCAAACGTGTTCGGCTTGCTGAGCCGTTTCAATGAATGATTCCACTTGGTAAATTTGAGGGCGATGTTGCTCTGGTGCCGTTTCCGCCCAACTTTCCAATGCCAACATGTAGGCAAATGGGTTGTAGTGTGAGTACGTCATGGCATGCGTGATGTACATGACCATTTTGAGCTGAAACTCGTCTGCCATATCGATGAAGGTCAGCGCTTTGTCTTTATCTATCGCGTTTTGAGTCAGTACCGTTTCAGTCTGATAGTCGTAAACATAAGTGCCGTTACAGCAAATGATTGGCGTATCTAACCCCAATTCGTAGTAATAAGGTCGTGCTGCTGTGTGGTGTCGACCAGTCACAATCACGACATGACAACTTTGTTTGGCTTCTTGGATCGCCTTTTTCAGTTCTGGATGAATCGTGTGATCATCCTTTAACACGGTTCCATCGAGATCTAACGCCAGCACTTTATACATAGAGTCCTCTCACTTATTCCCTGAAGTCGGGCCTAATCAATATTGAAACTACTTAGAGCCGAAGCTCGTTAAACGGCTTACTTAAACAGCCTACTTAAACGAACAACCGATTTACTGTTGGCCGTAATAAGCATTTTCACCGTGCTTACGTAAGTAGTGTTTGTCGGATAGTTCTGGCTGAATTTTGATGCCGCTATTCAAGGTGCGCGTTGCCAACGCCATTGCAGACACTTCTTCTAATACCACCGCGTTGTGAACCGCATCGTTGGCGTCTTTGCCCCAAGAGAAAGGTGCATGTCCTGCAACAATCACGCTGGGAACGGCCATTGGATCGATTCGACGCTGCTTGAACTCTTCAATGATCACCAAGCCAGTATTTTTCTCGTACTCTTCAGCAATTTCAGAGTGAGACAATCGACGTGTACATGGGATGTCACCGTAGAAATAGTCAGCATGAGTGGTGCCCAAGGCTGGAATATCGATACCGGCTTGTGCCCAAATTGTGGCACTGCGTGAATGCGTGTGAACAATGCCACTGACCTCAGGGAAAGCTTTGTAAAGCTCTAAATGAGTTGCGGTATCACTTGAAGGATTAAGTTTCCCTTCAACAATGTTGCCTTCTAGATCGACGACCACCATATCTTCAGCTGTCATATCGCAGTATTCGACACCCGATGGCTTAATCGCTATCACGCCATTAGTACGGTCAAACTCAGAGACATTGCCCCAAGTGAATGTCACCAAACCATACTTCGGAAGCTGCAAATTGGCTTCTAAGACGCGTTGTTTCAGTTGGCTATATATAGACATAGTTGTCTCCTTACGCTGCTTCCGCTTGCAGTAACGCAGCATCAATTAAACGCGCCACTTCTTCTGGGCTTTTGCATGCGCGAAGTTTTGAGAAATCTTCATCGAACTCAATCAAGTTCGCCACTTGCATGGTACCGTCGATGTGTTCTTCTGAATCTTTACCCGCTAGCGTGATCAGTACATCAACTGGCTCATCAACACCTTCAAACGTAATGGGCGTTTCAAGCACGGTTAACGCAAACCCGGTACGAATCACACCATCTTCAGGGCGGCAATGAGGCAGAGCGAACGCATCGTGAATACAGATATAAGGGCCTTCTTCACCAATCGCTTTGGTAATCGCGTCGTAGTAACGCTCTTCAGCAACACCGGCTTTAACCAATGCGTCAGTACCTAGCTTGATCGCCGCTTTCCAGTCAGTTGCTTTTGCGTTCAGTAGGATAGAGTTATTCTTGATAAGAGATTCTTTTAAGTTCATGTTATTGCTCACTTATATAATTGTTTTTATTGGCTCAGCAGTGCGATACCACTGAGCCGTTTTTAATTATTTATGAAAGTTGTTCTCGATGATGGAAACAAGCTCGTCGCCGAAAGTTTTCACCATAATCATGTTCTTAACCGCTAACTGTTGCTTACCTTCAGGCAGACCCGTGATCTTCGCTGCCAGAGCAACCGAAGTAACGATGATGTCGAATGAACCAAGGTGCGATTTGTAATCAGTGATAGCGCTGTTAAAGGTCGAACTAGGAATGCCTTTCTTGTCCAAGTACTCTTTGATTTTCTTAGAGCACATCATTGAAGAACCTTGCCCTGAACCACAGCACACTAAGACACGAACCGGTTTCTGTTCAGCTGCTGGTGAGACGCGAATTTCTGACGTTGTAGGAGCTGATAGAGATTGATCAGTTGCTGTTGATTGTTGTGGTACTGCGACTTCAACCTCAATGCCCTCAGGTGTTACTGCGGTCATTGTTTCAGCGGCAGCTTCTGCGTCTTCTTCAGCTCGTAGTTGTTTAGAAGCGAAGTACATGTAGACACCAGCTAAAGCCAAAATCCCGAAGAAGAACATGTTAGAGCTCGAAATACCTTGCATGATAGGTGGGAATACCAGAGCCCAGTCAGCCATACCCATCCAGCCATTAAACTCTGCTCCCGATTGAGCAAAGATATGAATTGCCCAAGCAGAACCAACCACTTCGATGATGCCCATCACGAAACAGATCTTCATTACCGCTTTCCAACCACCGAAGTGGTTCGCAAACACACCAATCGTCGCGTTCGAGAAGAACATTGGGATAAAGCCAGGAATGATCATAATAGGAGAATCAAAGGCTAACATTGCAAGAACGGCTGTGAATTGACCAACAGCGCCCCACATGAAACCGAACACCATTGCATTTGGAGAGTATGCGTAGATAGCCGCACAATCGATTGCTAACACAGCGTTAGGAATAAGGCGTTGAGAAATACCATTAAATGCCTCAGACAATTCCGCTACGAACATACGGACGCCGGTGACGATAACTTGAATAGCCACTGCGAATTTCAACCCAGTTTCGAAAATATAGATAAACCAGTGTGTTTTTCCTGCCATGTCTTGAAGGTTATCAAGACCAAATGAAAGAAGAATAATGCCGAAGAAAGCAGTCATGACTAGCGTTGTCGCTGCGATACTGTCGTGGAAAATGTGTAACCATTTAGGCAGTTTGATGTGGTCAACGCTGTCATTTTTGTCGCCAAGCTTAGGAGCAACCTTTGTCGCTACCCATGACGCAAACTGTTGTTGGTGACCAATAGAGAAACCCGCCCCGCCAGTAACCTCTTGGGTAGGCTTGAACATGATGTTAGACGAGATACCCCAGTACAACGCCATCAATATTGCTGAATAGATGATGGTTTCCCACATACCTGCACCAAGCACGAAGTAGAAAACAGCAATGAGGCCAGCTTGTTGGAACATGATATGTCCCGTAAGCATGATGGTTCTGATGCCCGTGATGCGGCGGAAGGCAACAAGAAGAATATTGAGACCAAGTGCCAGTAATACGGCATATCCAACCCAAGAATAATTGTCTCCCATGGTCTCCATGGTAGACATCATGGTTGTGTACGGATCTATCACTGACCCCGTCAATCCATGAATCTCACTCATTTTCAGAATCACTGGTTTGAAACCCGCTACCAATGTTCCTGCACCTACCTGCACTATCATGAAACCAACGATGGTTTTGATAGAGCCGGAGATAATAGTTGTTGCGTCACGCTTGAGTAGAATGTAACCCAGACAAGTAACAAGACCGAGTAGCAAAGGTGCTTTGGTCATTACCTGACTGTAAAAAATATAGAAAATATCGTATAAGAATTCCATATCTTTACCCCTGATTAATTTTAATTTTAATGGTATGTAGGATGTGATGATGTCTATTTTTGCTCACGAATTAGACTTTACCAATCAAAAGTAATCATTCAATGCTCACTTGTGATTACTTTGATTTATATCAATTAACCACACCCAGAATGTGCCTAATTGAGCTTCGGATCACACCAAAAAACAACAAATCAAATAAAATCAATAACTTATAAATCATTGTGATTAAGATCTAGTTTTTATAGCAATGTAGTTTGACAATCATGATGGTGATTATTAGAATCAAAACAAATCAAAAGTAATCATCAAATTGTCACAACGACATAAAGAGTGATAAATATGAATGAAGTACAAAGACATAACGGCATCGTGTCGCTATTAGAAGATATGCAGACAATAAACGTCTCACATATTATTGATAAATTTAGTGTTTCACCTGCTACTGCAAGACGTGACATCGCTAAATTAGATGAAGTTGGCCGACTTAGAAAAGTTCGAAATGGCGCTGAGCGAGTAGAGAATCAGAAGAGAAAGTGGTCACCACTCAATATCAACAGCACTGAGTTCTATGAAGAGAAAGCAGAGATTGCGCAAGCAGCAGCAGGACTTTGCGAGGCTGGAGATACAGTTGTGATCAACTGTGGTTCTACTGCGTTCCTACTTGGACAACAGTTATGTGGGGAAGATGTACAGATCGTAACGAACTACTTCCCACTCGCAAGCTACTTGATCAACGAAGATCATGACGATGTCATCATCATTGGCGGTCAATACAACAAAGCGCAGAACATCTTTTTAAATCCCGCGCCCAATTCGCTGGGAGGCTATGCCGGAAACTGGATGTTTACCTCTGGTAAAGGCTTAACCGATGCTGGCCTCTACAAGGCCGACATGTTAACTGCTGTAGCAGAGCAGCAAATGCTTGAACAGATCGATAAACTCGTTGTTGTTGTCGACAGTTCAAAGGTTGGACAACGTACCGGAATGCTCTTTTGCAGCACCAAGCAAATAGACATCGTCATCACTGGTAAAGATGCCAACCCCGAAGTCGTCAAGCGGATTGAAGCTCAAGGGACGCAAGTCATCCTAGTTTAAATCGAAGGCTAACTAGCCCACCAATAATAATAAATTTAGCTCAGTGCCTTAATCAAAATTAAGGCGCTCGGCTCCCTACATCCAAAATTAATCAAATTATTGAAATAAAAGGTATTATCATGAGCAACGTAAACGAAATCACTCGCGAGTCTTGGATCCTAAATACATTCCCTGAGTGGGGCACATGGTTAAATGAAGAGATCGAGCAAACCGTCGTGCAACCAAATACATTTTCTATGTGGTGGCTTGGCTGTACAGGTATTTGGCTAAAATCAGAAGGTGGTGCAAACCTATCAATGGACTTCTGGTGTGGTACTGGTAAAAAAACACAAGCTGTTCAAAAAATGAAAAACCAGCACCAAATGATGCGTATGGGCGGTGTTGAAGCACTTCAGCCAAACCTACGTACTGCAATCTTCCCATTGGACCCTTTCGCTATTAAAGAGATCGATGCGGTTATGGCATCTCATGATCACGGCGACCACATTGACATCAACGTTGCTGCAGCCGTTCTACAAAACTGTGGCGAGCACGTTAAATTCATTGGTCCTAAAGCGTGTGTTGATTTATGGATGAAATGGGGTGTGCCAGAAGATCGTTGTGTTATCGCGAAAGTTGGCGACGAGATTAAGATCAAAGACGTCAATATTAAGGTTCTTGATGCATTCGACCGTACTGCTCTAGTGACACTTCCTGAAGGCACTTCTTCTTTAGACACTGATATCTTAGGTGGCATGGACGATCGTGCAGTGAACTACCTAGTAGAAACGACAGGCGGTTCAGTTTACCACTCTGGTGATTCTCACTACTCAAACTACTACGCTAAGCACGGTAATGACCACAAGATCGACGTTGCACTGCTTTCTTACGGTGAAAATCCACGTGGCGTAACTGACAAAATGACGTCTTCAGACATTTTACGTGCCGCTGAATCTTTGGATTGTGAAGTCGTTGTTCCTTTCCACCACGATATCTGGGCTAACTTCCAAAATGACCCACGTGAAATTGAAATGCTGTGGAACATGAAGAAAGAACGTCTGCAATACGGCTTCGCACCTTTCTTCTGGCAAGTCGGTGGCCGATACACTTACCCTACAGATAAAGGTCGCATGCACTACCAACACTTCCGTGGTTTTGCAGATATCTTTAAAAATGACCCAGAACTGCCATACCGCGCATTCTTGTAATCATTAGTACCAACATTAATTAGGGAGCGATTCGCTCCCTTTTTTAATCATCGAATAAGGATATTGATATGGTATTACGCGAATTTAAGGAGCATTTCAAACGTGGCGATTTAGAATCAGCAATTGCCGTAAACTCTCCAAACAATGATGGCTATTACTTGATGGTTCTAAGCAGCAAATGGGGAATAAATAGTTTCTTAGAGTCCGACCGAAAGCTGAAACCAAGGGTATTCAAGACCCAACAAGCTCTACTAAATGCGGCAAAATCAATTGGCTTCAGTCATCAATCAGTCGATATGCAAAATTTCTAGAGCCTTCTGCCTCCTGCTCTATCAAATGATCCCCTTCGTCTATCTAAATAATTCTAATAAAGCAAGAACAGCCCTTCATAACCGCCAATATGAATTTCAGTCACATACTCTCCGATGTTGCCGTTTTCATCGACAGGCTTCATCGGCACGTCCAATACAATCATCAGCTTCTCTGCCTCATAAAAGCTCGAATTCTTACCGTGGAAATCCGTGCGGTACAACACACGACCATTGCTGAACTCTCTCGCTAACACCATATCTTCAGGGCCACCAGCGGCCACCAGATTTTTAGATTGATACATAAAGTACGTGAACGTCGGTAGAACATGAGTCATACCATTGGGCAGATCAGCATGCATCACTTCACTCATCGATGAATCACCAACGATGGTGTAATCAGCGAGCTGAGGTGTCGTTGTCGACAGCATCAAAGGAATTGGCTCAAATCCCTGTAGGACCTGATGACTCGGCTCTCCCAAATCAACGGCTAATAACGAACTTGGTTGATAAGCGATATTTTTAGGGACACCACTTTGCCAGAAAATGTCTGCAGTCGTGTTATCACTCCCATAGACGTAACTATTGTTCCACTGATTAAAATAGCTGTATTGAGCATGTCGATTGAGGTGGTAAATCGCTAGGGTCGAGTATTGGTCTTTCTTCCAATTCTCTTCACTATTTCCTAGATACTGGACTCGCCCGTAACGCGTTGTCGCCTGAAAAATCACTCCTTTTCCATTGTAGGCGAGCGCAGAATTATCCCAGAATTTAGAGATCCCCGAGTAACCACTAAATCCAGTAGACGGAAAAATGTAATGCTCTCTCAGATACAAAGACCCGGCTTCGCTAAGATGAGACTGCCCATTTCGACCCAGCAAGTTCGCCGTACCAATGTTCAGCCCAATAGACGCATCACTTTCTAAAGCAGATAGATTTTTGAGAAACGCTGAAAATTGTTGCGTGTAGAGAGCATCCGCTTGATTTGAACCCGCAACAGCTCCTAACTCTTGAACATGTCCGCCAGAATGGACATAGAACTGGTTCGAGCCAATGAGTTTATTTGTATCGTCGTTGTATGCACCATTCAAACCTTGGATTGCCCAACTTTGCTTGTAGTAGCGATGAATGGCCGATAAATAATCCGCGTTTGCGACGTTCGTTAACGACCAAGATGAATTCGTGCTCCACATTCGACCAAATGGCACCACTCTTGATTCCCAACGAAAACGCGCTGTCGCATTCTTATTGGTTCGATTTCGATACTCGCTTGGCGACAAGTAGTTATCGCCATTCAGGTCTGCAGACACGTCAAAGCCACGAATTTTTCGCCATTGGCTGATAGCATTGCCATCCGGAGTTGTGGTCGGAGCGTCGGTTAACTTAACGGTTGGAAAGCTGCTTTTGAGTTTTACTTCTTTTAACCGCGGCCTGTCGTCTGCGTTCTCACTTTGCCAACGAACTCTCACAACGTATAAACGGCCACCCTCTCTCAAAAAGGTTGAACCAAAATACTGGCCGCCACCATAACTCACCCCACTGCCATCATGATTTGTGGCTCTTACCCAGTTACCCGGAAGGTTCCAAATCACCGATTGGTTTCTGGTCATATTGAGCGTTTTGTCTTTCTTTACATCGAGCCTTTCCCACTGTGAAACCCTTCCGTGAGAGTCAATAGCTGTTGGGTATTCAATCCAGAATTCGCCGCTGACAGCAAACTGTGAGAACTTAAAGGTCAGACGTTCGAACTGTTCAGCATGATAGACATACAAAGCCCCGCCCAGTTCGAAATTCTCAAACACATCAGCATCCCACGGAGGCTCTTGATACAGCCAAAAGCCAGCATGGTCTTCACTGGCTGTATAGCCCAAGATCATAGGCTTTCCACTTAAGAGAGTATTTTCACCGTGGGTGTTATCAACTTCTGCGAGCACTGTATCTTCAGAAAAATGGAGAAAGAAGTCTTCAAAATTAACGCCATGTGATTCTGCGTTATTACGAAGGTCGTTCTCCAACCAACCAGAATTGAGCTCCATTTTTTGGTTATACATATACCCAATTGTCGTAGCTCGCTTATTGTCGGTTTTATCTGCATAAGAGCCAAATACGAGGTCACTGTTCGCAATTTCCCAATCAATGACAGCATTCGCAGACATTGGGGAGCCCGAAAGATCAGCGCCGGATTCATGTTGCCCTGGCAGTACAATCGCTGTACCAACAGCAAAAGAATAGCCGGTGATTAAATATGAAGGAATGAGTGTGAGCAGCCCAGAAATGTAAATTTTCATGATTCAAACTTCCTAATCGACACCATTGCCATTCAAAATACTTCCTTTAAAATCAACATATTAAACATCAACTTTTTTTTGGGGGGGCAATGTACGAAAAAAGTATCGTCTAGAAAAGTTCATAGTTCAAGCGTTAAGCCACCCGGTTCAACGAGCATTTAAGTGTGCCATCAAATACCCGAACGAAGACAATCTGAAACTACCGCCAGCTTAAGGGGGAAATGACGGCTTCAATACAAACACGACCTAATTTTGAGGTTAAATAATCGCGTTAGTAGATAGAGAAACATAACGAGATGATTGGATTAACGCATCTAATCTCAGTTTCAAGGCTCCTCTATTGAAACTCAACTTAGATAAGCTAGTCTCGGTGATCTAAACAAGAACGATGACAACAGAGAGTGGTAAATAAAGTAATGTACGTTGACTATCATAAGCGGCTGATTCCCGTTGTCCGCTATTTAGAGAAACACTTTAACGAGCCACTCAACCTAATCGAAGTCGCGGCGTTAGCCAACTTTCCACCCTACCATTTTCATCGCACTTTTAAAGCCGTTCAAGGCGAGACGCTTGCTGATTTCATCAGGCGACTGAGGCTTGAATCCGCAGCTGATGATCTTTTCAAATCCAAGCAATCTGTCCTGAATATCGCTCTGGAATATGGTTTCTCGTCCTCGCAAAGCTTGGCCAAAGCATTCAAACAGCACTTTGGAGTAACTCCTACGGCATTTCGTGATTGTGAAGATTACCAAGCGTTTTCTGAGTTGACGCGAAATAGCAAGATTGGACACACGTTGCGCAAGAATGGAAACGCAGCAACCGCAGGCAATTCATATACTGACTCCGAACCAACAACATGGAGTAGGACAATGAAAACGCAACAATTCGAACCGTCAAAACTAGCGTATGTACGAGTGACAGGCCCCTATGGACAGGGTTATGAAGAACCAAGCGGTCGTCTTTATCAGTGGGCTGAAATGAAAGGATTAGCAGGTAACAGCTGCATCTTTATCTATCATGACAATCCAGAAATCACGCCGAACGATAAATGCCGTACCGACATCTGCTTGATGGTTTCAGACGACACTGAAGTGCCAAATGGAATAGAATTAAAAGATTTTCCCGGCGGACAATATGCAGTGATGCGCCAAACCATCACCGAGCTAAGCCAATACGCTAAAGCGTGGGACGACCTGATGAGTAAGGTCATAGAGTCCGGCATAGAAACCGAAGACCGCCCTTGCTTTGAGCTTTACCACAGCTACGATCCACAAACTCAGCATTCAAACGTTAGCTTCTGCACCGCAATTAAATAACAAATAAAATTCAGTAACAAAGCCTACCTCGCGTAGGCTTTCGTTCTTTCGTTAACGAACCAATAAAGACTCTTACGAAAGCTTCTTAAAGTCTATTGAACCACTTCCCTTGATGGTCGCGGTCGCAATTTTCTTGTGTATCGTAGCTAACATGCTTATCGATATTCTTCAGTTGAATCCCAACTTGATTGAACGCTTGTTGGATAGCCCGAGAGGCACTCTGCTGACCCCCCCCCCCCTCTAAAAAGTTCGTTCTATCCTGATTGGTATCGAATACGCAGACGATTTTCAAACTTTGCGGGAATGAAGAGAAATTGACCGTATGAGTCACCCACAGAAAACCATCGAAGCCTTTTAACGTGTCTTCACAAACGTCCGTTAACACGTCTCTGATTTGATTTTCGATCTTCTTATCTGATTTACGCATGAAGTAAGCATCCTATTTAACACCTTAAAAAATAAGGTTTTTCGGTCAATGTTGTCTTAACCGACATTGGACACTGTGGCTGTTTCAAATGCAAAGTATTTATTGGGAAGAATCGACTCGAAGATATAGAGGAAACGCCTCATGCTTGATCACTGACGAGGCAATCAAACATGAGCCGAATATAGAATTTACGAAGATCTTAGCTCGCCACTTGTTCCCAATCAGTCAGTAACTTCATGATTACGCGAGAGTCTTGGTGAGTCACCATTGGTGCAGTAAGTTGTGTTTCACCTCGCTCAACCGCTTGGCGAATATTACGCACTTGATAATGGAAGCCATCGCCTTGCGCTTCGACTTTCACTTCACGTGTCGATGTTTCATAGATCTCAACCGTGAATGTATTGTCTTCGGTCGGTAGCCATGGGTTGGTGTCGAGTGTAATACAACCTTTGCTGCCTAGAATCGTGAAGCCATGCTTTAAGCCATGGTCTTCTGCAGTATGAATTTGCGCGGTGAAGCGGTCGTTGAAGCGCATCATCGCCGACGATTCACAGATATTACCATCTTGGCCTCGTCGACCGATTGCTGAGATCTGCACGTCATCAAACACACTTTCACCAAACTGTTGTTGCGCAACAGAATGAATCAGCGACATTGGGTAACAACCTAAGTTGTATAGCGCGCCTTTGCTCGCAGGATTCACGAACTGGTCAATTGCAGCAACGTAGGAACCTTGAATTGAGCGCACTTCACCAATCTCACCAATAGCTAATTCTTGATGAAGCTTGGCAATCAATGGATGGTTTAAGTACATCAAACCTTCAGCGAAGAATACGCCCGCTTCTTTTACCGCTTGCAGAGCTTGTTCGGTTTTTTCCATATCAACCGATAACGATTTTTCACACAGAATCGCTTTGCCTTTTTGAGCCGCTTTAATCACGTATTCGTGGTGAACGTGATTTGGTAGAGCAATATAGATAATGTCGACTGACTCATCTTCAATCAGGGCTTCATAGCAGTTGAAGGTTCGTGTTGGTTGATATTGGGCTGCAAACTCGTTAAGTGTTTTTTCAGTACGACCAACGACGGCATACAGCTCGCTTTGAGCATCGCCTTTGATCGCATCCGCCATTACGCCTGAGATAAAGCTGGTTCCTAGGATTCCCCATTTCATGACTTAGATCTCCTGCTCTTGTGTTTTGATAGGTCCACGTTACGTTTCAAATGCTTGTACTAATTCCGTTATATCACGCTCAATAAACGCTTGGGTATGAGGCATCACAAAGTGCTGATTGATCGCTTCACGGTTAGCGTATTGCTCAAGCAAAATCACACGATCGCTTTGGTTTTGATCATAGCTTGCTATCGCTTGTAAGCAGCCCGGCTCGCTTTGCATGTCTAAACAAAACTGTTCGATGGCTTCGACCGCAACAGCTCGCTCGATGTTAGTTTTGATCTTAAGTTCTGCAGTAACAAAGATGGTTTCATTCGTCTGAGGCATTTCACGCTCTTATTTTAGTTAATTATCGGTTTGCCATTAATATAATTAACCCCTAATAATTGATAAACTCACCTTTTGTTTATTGTTTATCAATCAAGAGTGTTTAATGGACAAGTTAACCAGTATGAAGGTCTTCGTTTACGTGGTCGAGCAAGGCAGCTTTCGTAGCGCCGCCAACCACTTCAACTTGTCCACCACCTTGAATCGAGCCTCAACTCTCAACTGATCCACCGCACCACGCGTAAGCAATCGTTAACCGATTCAGGGCAGCTTTATTATCGAGAATGTAAACGAATTCTCGAAGACATCAGCAATGCAGAGAACCTGATTCAAACCTTGGAAAACCAACCACAAGGCACGGTAAAAATTAACTGCCCAGTTACCTATGGAAACAAGGTGCTCGCCCCTATCGTGGCCAAATTTCTCGCACATCACCCAACCATCAACGTTGAGCTGATGTTGAATAATGACCTTGTCGACCCTTATTCATCCGACATTGACCTGATTGTGCGAATTGGCGACCTGTCCGATTCAAGCTTGGTCGCAAGGTATTTAGGGGATTATGAGATGTGTTATTGCGCCGCGCCCGCTTACCTAAACCAACATGCTGAAATCAGAGTACTAGAAGACTTGGCGCAGCACCCATCGCTTGGATTCAGTTACAGCAGCCAAGCCCCTCACACCACACCGAATAAAGAGCGTGTGCGCTTGATGTCGAATAATGGTGATGTGTTGCGATATGCAGCCCTTCAAGGCGTAGGCGTGTTGTTACAGCCGACTATCTTAGTCGCAGAAGAAATTGAGCGTGGAATGCTATTGGAGATCTTGCCCGGCATGGCACCTTTCCCTAAGCCGATTCACTTGCTCTACAAAACCAAGCAACTGTCGTTGAAGAACCGAACCTTTGTCGAATTCTTGTTAGCCACTCTTTCTGAGTAACTAAGCGCTGACGAATTAGCAAAGAGGCTTCTAAGTAACGAAGAGTTTTTTTAACAACAAAACCGCTAGACTGTTTGCCAATGGCTCATCAAGCACTTGCCAAGATCAGAGGGCGTGGTGTTATGGACGATCATCTCATCACATTGGTTGAACACCATGAAGTGTTTTAGTTCATCGCATAAAGCATGAACCAACGACTCATGGTTTTTGATCCTGTCTTCCACAACCAAGTTACGAATATTGAGCAAACCACTCTTTCTATCAACTTTGCAATCCATTCGTGCCACCAGCCCACCTTGCCACAAAATCGGTAAGCTAAAATAGCCAAACTGACGCTTAGCTTCAGGTACATAACACTCAAGAAGATAATCAAAGTTGAACAGTGATTGCATTCGCTTACGTTGAATCAACAGGTTATCAAACGGAGACAGTATCTTTAATTTAGTTCGAGAAAGAGGCTGATTCAGCAGTTCAAACGCATTAGGCAACACATAATAATCCGATCCTTGAATATCTACTTTCATCAACTGCTTATCTTCAAGCATCCGCTGGAGTGTTTTCTGAATCAGAGGTTTTGTGTTCTTGAGCAGATAACTCATTTCCGATGCGATTCCCACACCATTGGCTTCTAAATAACGCGTAATTAGATGCTCGATGTACTCTTGTTCCGTTGGTTCTGAGGTATCAATACCACTCGGCAAAACTCGCTCGGTTAGGTCATACACCTTATGGAAGTTCATTCGGCTCGGCACCATTAAGTCACCTTGCATAAACAAAGTCTCTAGTGCCTGTTTGGCAGGTTTACCGCCCCATCCGCCGGGGTTTGGCCTATCCCCTTCAAAATCTTTCGCCATCAATGGCCCTTCATTCTCAATACGTTTGAGAACATGAGCCATCAGTGCATCATCCTTTTTATACCAATGCTTAAGCTTACCGCTCGCAAACCCGTTCTTTCGATGCAAGCTGAAACGGTAGTCACGCATGGGTAAATACGCGGCGGCGTGCGACCAATACTCAAACACTTCTCGACGCTCTAACAGCTTATCCAGATGATCAAGCTTGTAGTCTTGATTACGATTCCACAGCGTATGATGGTGAGCTCGCTGAATCACAGAGATGGTATCAATTTGCACATATCCAAGGTTTTCAATCGCAGACAGCGTGTTCGCCAAAGTGCCTCCATTGCGTTGCTTTTTGGGCGGCAATTTTTGCGAAAGCAGTACAATTTTTTGCGCTTGAGCGAGTGACAGTGATTCCATGAAATTCAGACTCTAATTGATACCAATAATCGGCTTATGATTCAGCAATAAGCTCTTGAAGAATTTGCTTGTATGTTTCTACCGTCTGCGCACCAGTGACTGCACTCTTGCGATTGAATACCACGGTAGGAACCGCAGATATCCCCATGCGTTGCCATTCAAACTCTTGCGCTTCAATTTGCTTCAAGTTATCGATGTTCTTTAGGCGTTTCAATGCCTTCGTTGAATCTAGCCCAACTGCTTCAAGTTCTTGCGCGATAACCTCAAGATCAGATAGATCTTTCTGCTCTGAAAAATGAGCAGTAAAGAAGCGTAGCTTTAACTCAGTCTGTTTGCCATGCGCCAACGCGAAATCGAGCAGCACATGCAGGTGACGTGAATTGACCATTCTCATGCTGTCATAGAAATTGAAATCGAAACCAACCGCTTTGCCACGCGCCGCAAGCTGTTCGCGTGAACTTTGACTCTCTTCTGCGCTAGAGCCGTATTTTCTCATGATATGGTCACGCAGGTTTTCACCCTCTTGCGGCATATCGGGATTCAGCTCAAACGGCTGCCATTCAAGTTCAATTTGCTCTGCTAAGCCAAGTTCTGAAACGGCTTGCTCTAGATTTTTGTAGCCGACTACGCACCAAGGGCACATTACGTCAGAAATAATATCAAGTTGAAGTTTCTTGCTCATCGTCATTCCAAATGATCATTGATAAGGCATGTCCGCTGTATAAGCAGGCATCCAATTTATCTTCAGACTACAACAAGCTGAACAATCGTTCAAATTTAACTAAGTTCAACATTAACGAACAAAAAAGCCAACTCATGTTCACGAGTTGGCTTTGATAAAAATCTGTTGGAGCTTAAGAGCGTTACGCTAGCAACTTCTCAAGCACTTGGAACACACCCGCATCAACGTTACTTGGCGCGCCAAAACGCGCAATCTCTTTTAACTTTGGATGTGCGTTTTCCATCGCGTAAGAGTGGTAGCTCTCTTTAAGCATTTCCAAGTCATTGAGGTAGTCACCAAAGCTCATGGTCTGCTCGTAAGTGAAACCTAAAGTGTTCTGTAGATGTTTAATCGCCGCACCTTTTGACGCTTCAGCGTTCATCACATCCAACCAAATTTTTGCACTGACAACCACTTGGTAGTTCTCACCGAATTTGGCATCAATAGTTGGGTTCACTTTCTCTTGTGAACCGTCGAAGTGACAGATAGCCACCTTGATGAAATCGTCTTCTACCGCCAGTAAGTCTTCTACTTGCTCACGGCGATGGTAGTACTTAGAGATCTCCGCTAAAGCACGTTCATCTTTGGTTTCAATGTATGCAGACTTTTTACCACAAAGTACAACGTGTGCACCTTCAATCGCACGCGCTTCTTTGATGATGTCTTTGATGGCATCAGTATCAAGTAAGCAGCTGTAGAGCTCTTGCCCTTTGTGCATCACTAATGTGCCGTTTTCAGCAACGAACATCATGCGATCTTTTAGCGGAGAAAATGTTTCCATCAGGCTGTAATACTGACGACCCGATGCCGCAGCAAAAATGATGTCTTGAGCTTCTAGTCGCTCATAAAGATTAAAGAATTCTGGGTCTAACTTTCCGTGTTCATTAAGAAGAGTGCCGTCCATATCAGCAGCGATAAATTTGATGTTCTGTTGTGGCATTTCAGGGCTTACCTATAAGTAAAGATTAAAGTGTAAATTATGATTTTTCGTTATCTTGTGTAACGGTTCTGCCTTCGATTATATCGCTAGAGTAGCCAGTGAATGCAATGCTTTTCGGTCGATTTCTTTGTTTAAATCTAAGATCTTGTTTATGCGCAATAAGAAGGTAAAAACAGATAAAAATCGAATATCAAGCTTAACTAAAACCATTGTTCTGAGATGCCAATTTAAGCCGACTTATAAATTTCGCATTGACCAATAAAAGAAATAGGCCTACCATTAATCGTCTTTTAACGATTATGGAAAGCGAAACATCAATATGAACGAAACTTGCCCTACAACTGGTGGCTGTGCTCTACCAATCGGACATGGTGATACCGAAGCTGAAACGCAAATGGCAGCTCTGGCCAAAGCGCTCGCTCACCCGGCAAGAGTTCGTATATTGAGTATCCTTTCAACGCTAGAAAAATCGGGCGGCTGTTTGAACAGTGACTTGGTTAGTGAATTAGGTTTGGCGCAATCGACAGTATCAGAGCACCTAAGAATCTTGAAAACCTCTGGTTTCATCACTGCTGAATCGATACCACCGAAGATGTGCTACCGCATTAATCGAGATAATATTCAGCAATTTGAGACGCTAATCGACACTATTTTGAAATAGATTTATCGCGCTTAGTTTGTCGAATACGGAATAAATTAAGCGTATTTTTTTGCTTCCCAATATCGTTTTTCGACGATTAACGATATCAACCAAAGAGAAAATATCATGAAGCCAAAATTAGGTTTTCTAGATCGCTACTTAACGCTGTGGATCTTTATTGCCATGGGTCTTGGTGTACTGCTTGGCATCCTATTCCCACAGATCGAGCAGTGGAACGAATCTATGTCGGTTGGTACCACCAACATTCCACTGGCAATTGGCCTTATCTTAATGATGTACCCACCTCTGGCTAAGGTTAACTACAACCTATTAGGCACTGTGGTCAAAGATAAGAAAGCCATCAAACTATCTTTGATCATGAACTGGCTTGTTGGCCCAATTCTGATGTTTGTGTTGGCGCTAACATTCTTAGGTGACCACCCAGGTTACATGGTCGGCGTGATTCTGATTGGTCTTGCTCGTTGTGTGGCGATGGTTCTGGTTTGGAACGACATCGGCGGCGGTAACAAAGAGTATGGCGCGGCATTGGTTGCTCTAAACAGTGCATTCCAAGTGGTGAGCTACAGCTTTATGGCGTGGCTATTCATCAGCGTTCTTCCACCAGTATTTGGTTACGAAGGCATGATGGTTGATATCTCGATGATCGATATTGCACACAGTGTTCTTATCTACCTAGGAATCCCATTCCTAGCGGGCTTCCTAAGCCGTAAGATCCTGGTGTCGATGAAAGGCGAGCAGTGGTACAACGATGTGTTCATTCCACGCATCTCGCCAATCACACTGATTGCGCTATTGGCGACTATCGTTCTGATGTTCAGCCTAAAAGGCGAGATGATTGTAGAGCTGCCAATGGACGTATTGTTGATTGCGGTTCCACTGACTATCTACTTCACAGCGATGTTCTTCATCAGCTTCTTCATTGGTAAGAAGATGGGTATTGAATACGACAAGAACGCTTCAATTGCATTCACAGCGACAGGTAACAACTTCGAGCTAGCGATTGCCGTTGCTATCTCAGTATTCGGTATCAACTCAGACCAAGCGTTTGCCGGTGTTATCGGTCCACTGATTGAAGTACCTGTGTTGATTTACCTAGTGAACGTGGCGCTTAAGATGAAAGACAAGTACTACAACGGTCAGACGGTTAAACCTAGCGTCTAGGATCTACATCTAGCACTCACAAAAAGCAGTATCACTTGAAACAGAAAGGCTCACACGTTAAACGGTGAGCCTTTTCTTTATTCAGTTTCGTCTAATAAGCCTTTCAATGCTTGTTCAAGCCAAAGTAATGCAGGACCTTTAGAGCGTGTTTTAGACAGAACAAGATCAACGGGCGGCGACCACGTTTTGTGATCGAATGAGACATTAATCTCCACTAAACGCTGCTTATTCAGCTCCTCTTCGACAAGGTGCTTGGGTAAGTATGCCCAGCCAATATCGCTGCCAAGTACCATCTCTTTGATCACAATAAAGCTGTTTGACCACCATACCTTTCCGGCAATCAGCGGAAACTGATCCATCACCTTGCCTTTGTCTCCCCTCAACATTAACTGACGATGCGGGAGTAAGTCAGTGAGTTTCGCCACACCTGTTTTTGCGAGCGCATGCCTTGGATGACACACAGCAATAAACGGTAAGTGACCGATAAAGCATGGCTCAGAACCGACATCAAAAGCCAAGTTGGTAAACATCAATCCAATGTCGGCTCTCTCTTCGATAATTAACGGATTGACCTCTGTTGTGGTACACGCAACCAGTTCAACTTCAGTAGCAGGGAATTGTTGACTGAACTGACTAAGGATCTTAGATAAGTTCGGAACCAGTAATGAATCATCTAATGCAATTTTGATGAGCCCCTCTTCACCGCTACCCATCGCGTTAACCGTCACATTCAGATCTTCAACCTGAAGCACGATCGCTTTCACCTGTTTAAATAACTGCTCGCCCGCTTTGGTTAGTGAAGGCTTTCGAGTCGAACGATCAAAAAGCTCAACATTAAAATCTATTTCAAGATTACTGATGCCTTGGCTCACCGCCGACTGCACCTTACCTAACTCGCGAGCACTGGCAGAAAATGACCCTAATTCAACGGCATACACAAACATTTTCAGCTGTTCAATGTTGTACATTTGGTTTCTCCCAAAACTTACTATCACTATATATGATGCTAACTATCTTTATATTATCACTTAACTAGATATTATCTAACCAAGTCATTAGCCCATCGGCGGCTATTTAATCGTAAAGAGAGTTAGAAAAATGTCACATAAAGAACGCATGTTGCACATGGTGCTATTTGAATTAGCAGCTTTGATTTTGATGGCCGTGGCGGCAACTTACATTGTTGGGGGCGGAGCAGTAAAAATGGCAGGCTTGGCGCTGTCTTTGTCGCTGATTGCGATGACGTGGAACTACGTCTACAACTACGGTTACGACAAGATTTACGGTGCTGACCGCAACAAACGAACCAAAAAAACACGTATTCTGCACGGCTTAGGTTTCGAACTGGGTTTGATGCTGGTGACGTTCCCGCTACTAATGTGGGTACTTCAACTCGATTTCTGGACTGTACTAGTAATGGATATCGGAATTGTTATCTTCTTCGTGCTTTACGCGATTGCGTTCAACTGGGTGTATGACTCGATCCGAGCTCAGTTGGTTGCGAGAGGAAAGGTTACTGCTCTGGTTTAGAGCGGTAAGTTCATCTCGTATAACAAGAACATACACCCAAATGAAAACTGCCAAACTACAACATAGTTGGCAGTTTATTCATTTATGCATATAAGCTCATTTATTAACGCCCTTGTTACATAGCAAAAACATCACACAGTCCTCCCTAATTAAGTCTAATAATCCGCCACTCACGAAGTAGCATCACAAATCCAAACATAAACTCCTCGTACCAGTTGCGCATTCATTTACATATAGGTAGTTTGAGCGACTTCGCAACCTATCAATTCGAGCAATGACGTTCATGCGAGCATCTTTTTCGAGCAAAAGTGTTCGGATTAACATTTCAAGTGACTTTAATTAACAATTTTATGCTCAAACGCTCACTTTTGATGTTCGTTTATTTTCGAGTTCGCAAATATATGCACAATACACGTGCTAGATAAGCAAAACTAAAAAGGACTCGAACATGACAACAAACAAACACCTTTCTTTATTTGGGCAATGCTTGGCTGAATTTATCGGTACAGGATTACTCATATTCTTTGGCGTTGGCTGTGTGGCAGCATTGGTACTAACCGGTGCGACATTCGGACAATGGGAAATCAGCATCATCTGGGGCTTCGGTGTTGCGATTGCAATTTACTGTACTGCCGGCGTTTCAGGCGCACACATCAACCCAGCGGTGACGATTGCACTGGCCATGTTCCATGGCTTTGACAAAGCGAAAGTAGTGCCTTACATCATTTCGCAACTGCTTGGAGCTTTCTGCTCTGCAGCATTGGTTTACAGCCTGTACAGCAACCTATTTACTGACTACGAAATCGCACATAACTTCGTTCGTAGCAGCCAAGACGCACTATCAACTGCTGGTATCTTCTCGACTTACCCACATGCTTCACTTTCTTTCTTCGGCGCTTTTGCTGTGGAATTCGTGATTACTGCAGTGTTGATGTTTGCCATTTTAGCGTTAGGTGATGAGAACAACGGCGCATCTCGCGGTGCAATGAACCCTCTACTGATCGGTATTCTTATCGCAGTAATTGGTGGTTCTTTAGGTCCACTGACTGGCTTTGCAATGAACCCTGCTCGTGACTTCGGGCCAAAACTTTTTGCTTACTTTGCAGGTTGGGATTTCGCACTAAGCGGTGCTCGTGATATTCCTTACTTCATCGTTCCAATTCTTGCTCCAATTGCTGGTGCGTGTTTTGGTGGTTGGTTGTACCCACGTGTTATCGGTGCTTACCTGCCAGTAGAAGGCCAAGGCTGCACAATTCCAAACCAATGTGAAACAGAAGAAGAAGCTGAACAAGCTCAAGCTTAATCCCTAAGCGACCTTACATTTACTAAAATATAAATAACGAAAGAAAAAGGATTCTTACCATGACCGAGCAAAAATACATTGTTGCCCTAGACCAAGGCACCACAAGTTCTCGCGCTGTAATCCTCGATCACGATGCAAACATCGTTAGTTCTTCTCAACGAGAATTCACTCAGATTTACCCGAAAGCGGGTTGGGTTGAGCATGATCCAATGGAGATCTGGGCGACTCAAAGCTCTACATTGGTTGAAGCTCTTGCTAAAGCAGGTATTCGCAGCGATGAGCTAGCGGGCATTGGTATCACGAACCAACGTGAAACCACCATTGTTTGGAACAAAGAGACAGGCAAGCCTGTTTATAACGCAATCGTATGGCAGTGTCGCCGTACTGCAGACATCTGTGAAGACCTAAAAGCGCGTGGCCTAGAAGACTACGTACGTGACAATACTGGCTTAGTCCTTGACCCGTATTTCTCAGGTACCAAAGTAAAATGGATTCTAGACAACGTTGAAGGCGCTCGCGAAGACGCTGAAGCTGGCAAATTACTGTTCGGTACAGTTGATACTTGGTTGGTTTGGAAAATGACTCAAGGACGTGTACACGTTACGGATTACACCAACGCGTCACGTACTATGTTGTTCAACATCAACGACCTATGCTGGGACCAGAAGCTACTTGATGAAATGGGCATTCCAGCAGTCATGATGCCTGAAGTGAAACGCTCTTCAGAGGTTTACGGTCAAACGAACCTTGGTGGTAAAGGCGGTACGCGTATCCCAATCGCGGGTATTGCGGGTGACCAACAAGCTGCACTTTACGGTCAAATGTGTGTAGAAGCAGGCCAAGCTAAGAATACTTACGGCACGGGTTGTTTCCTTCTAATGAACACAGGCCAAGAGAAAGTAACATCGAAGAATGGTCTACTAACAACGCTAGCATGTGGCCCTAAAGGCGAGCCTGCATACGCGCTTGAAGGTGCGGTATTCATGGGTGGCGCATCTATCCAATGGCTACGTGATGAAATGAAGCTACTGGCTGGTGCAGAAGACTCTGAGTACTTCGCAACCAAAGTAGACTCTTCAAACGGCGTTTACGTGGTTCCTGCATTTACTGGCCTAGGCGCACCCTACTGGGATGCTTATGCTCGCGGTACGATTGTCGGCCTAACTCGTGGTGTTAACTCTAACCACATCATCCGTGCAACGCTGGAAGGCATTGCTTACCAAACGCGTGACGTACTAGACGCGATGCAAGCGGATTCAGGCATCAAGCTAGCGAAACTACGTGTTGATGGCGGCGCAGTAGCGAACAACTTCCTAATGCAATTCCAATCAGACGTGCTGGATACTGAAGTTCACCGCCCGGAAGTAACAGAAGTAACGGCTCTTGGTGCCGCTTACCTTGCTGGCCTAGCGGTTGGTTTCTGGGACAGCATTGACGAGCTTCAAGACAAAGCCGTTCTTAACCGTACCTTCATGCCACACCACGACGAAGAGAAGCGTAACCGCCGTTACAAAGGTTGGAAGCGTGCTATCAAGTGTGCACAGGTTTGGTCTGAACTGCACGATGACGACGAAGAGTAATCTAAGCGTGAGTTAACAGAGGAGCACGAATAATCCCTTATTAATCGATTCGATTGTTCGAACCTCAGCAAACGAAACTAAAAAGAGCACTATTTTGTGCTCTTTTTTGCGTTTCAGGCTCAAATTCCATGTTTTGAGCAGCGTTTTTGCGGTTTAGACATGATTCCTTACCATCATTACTTCTCTCTTTTCATCAATTCGAGCACAATAGTGTGAGTTTATATTTTCGATTTTGACGCGCTAGAGCCCTTTGCGCGCAGGGAGTGGTAAGTTAAGTGAAGCAGATACCAAGACACCAGCAGATTGTAGATCTGGTAAAAACACAAGGATATGTGAGTACCGATGAGCTCGTTGAAAAGTTCGATGTTAGCCCACAAACCATCAGACGAGACCTCAATGAACTTGCCGATAGCAACAAAATCCGTCGCTATCACGGTGGTGCAACCATTCCTTTAAGCTCAGAAAACACCTCTTATAACACGCGTAAAGCGCTTAACTTCAACGAAAAAGACGTGATCGCCGACGAGCTGGTTAAACATATCCCAGATGGCGCAACCTTGTTCGTTGATATCGGCACCACACCTGAATCGGTTGCTCGCGCACTCAACAAAAACCACAAACAGCTACGAGTTGTGACCAACAACATTAACGTTGCAAGCATCCTTCTACCGAACCCTGAGATCAAGGTTATCTTGGCGGGCGGTGAAGTACGTAACCGCGATGGTGGCATCGTCGGTGAAGCGACACTCGATTTCGTGAAGCAGTTCCGCCTCGATTTCGGTATCTTGGGCATCAGTGGCATCGACTTTGACGGCTCGTTACTCGATTTTGACTACCACGAAGTTCGAGTGAAACAAGCCATCATCGAAAACAGTCGCAGCATCTTCTTAGCCGTCGACCACACTAAGTTTGGCCGTAACGCGATGGTTAAGCTCGGTAATATCTCTCAAGCCCACATGGTGTTTACTAATAAGCAGCCACCAGAAGAGATTCTCAACATCCTTAAAGATTCCGCAATACCATTAGAAGTGATCGATACCGCTCGTCCTATGAGCGAATAACTAAACATAAGAGCTCAGTGACGCCACTTTCTTAAATGATTCACGATTCTTTATAGAAAAGTTAATAAAGTAAAACTTGCTCGCTGTCACTGTCGCTTCTATGCTCGAATTAGACTTATTTGAACCTCTGCCTTCATAAGCAGAGGTTTTTTTATGCCCAAATCACATAAAACGCGCATAAACGAAAATAATAAATGACCGCAAACGAAAGTTCATATAGGATTCAATTATGTTCTAAAATGCTCGTTCGCTCAGAAAGAGGTCAAAACCATGAGTGCTCAACAAAATAATTCAAACAACAGTACACCTTCCACTTTAGACTTGATCGTGATTGGCGGCGGCATCAACGGTGCAGGCATCGCGGCAGACGCATCAGGTCGTGGTCTAAACGTTGGCTTATACGAAGCAAATGATTTCGCATCTGCAACGTCTTCTGCCAGCTCAAAGCTTATCCACGGTGGCCTACGCTACCTTGAACATTACGAGTTTCGTTTGGTTTCGGAAGCACTCGCGGAACGTGAAGTCTTGTTAAGAAAAGCACCTCATGTTGCTCAACCAATGCGTTTCCGTTTACCACATCGACCATTTTTACGCCCGGCTTGGATGATTCGCTGTGGCCTATTCCTTTACGATAACTTGGGTAAGCGCACCACTCTTCCTGGAAGTAAGACCGTCAACTTAGCGAAATCAGGCCAACTGAAACCAGAAATGAAGACAGGCTTCGAATACTCAGATTGCTGGGTTGATGATGCGCGTATGGTGTTGCTCAACGTATTAGCAGCAAAAGAAAACAACGCAGAAGTTCGTAACTACTGCCGAGTTGAAAAAGCGCACCGTGAAGGCGGCATCTGGCATGTGACGATCCTTGATGTGATGACAAACCAGCGTTTTGAACGTAAAGCGAAAGCACTGGTCAACGCAGCTGGCCCTTGGGTTAAGCAGTTCTTTGATGATGGATTAGAGCAAGCTTCGCCTCGTAATATTCGTCTGATCAAAGGCTCTCACATTGTTGTGCCACGTATTCACGACGAACCACAAGCGTACATCCTGCAAAACAAAGACAATCGTATTGTGTTCATGATCCCTTACCTAGATAAGTTCTCGATCATCGGCACTACCGACCTTGAATACAAAGGCGACCCACGTAACGTCGCAATTGATGATGTCGAAGTGGATTACTTGATTGATATTGTTAACCAACACTTTGTTAAACAGCTTGGCCGTGAAGATGTGGTTTGGACATACAGTGGCGTAAGACCGCTTTGTGACGACGAATCGGATTCACCACAAGCGATCACTCGTGACTACACGTTGGAATTGGACGCAGAGCTCGATCAAGCACCACTGCTTTCGATCTTCGGTGGCAAGTTGACCACTTATCGTAAGCTCGGCGAAGCGGCACTTAAGAAGCTTGAGCCACACCTAACCAACATGGGTGCACCATGGACAGCGAACGACACGCTTCCAGGCGGTAACTTTAGTTGCAGCAGAGAGCAGCTTGCGAAGATGATCCACACTAAATCCCCTTGGGCACCTGAAGCGCTATTGCTTCGTTACGTGACTCAATTCGGTACTTACACGTGGAAACTACTGGAAGGCGCAAATAGCGAAGCTGACCTTGGCATTCAATTCTCAAGCGAGGCACATGGCGTTTATCAAGTTGAAATCGATTACTTGATCAATGAAGAGATGGCGATGACAGACGAAGACATCTTGTGGCGCAGAACCAAGCTTGGCCTGTACATGAGTGAATCAGAGCAGCAAGCAGTAACGGATTACCTGAAAGAGAAACTACAAAGCAAGGTAGTGAGCTTTTCTCAAGTAGGCTAACCCCACCAACCTAAGCATGGTTCAAGAACATACTTAACAACGAAGCTTAGCGTCCCCCGCGCTAAGCTTTTTTATATCCACCCTATTTACAAAACCTTAGTGCTAACTGAGTTTGTCTATATCTACGGTTTCTTGTATCCAAATATTCTTATGCGTTCAGATAGAGACTGGAATGCAGAAACGAAAAAAAACTCCCGAAGGAGTTTTTATTGTCTAAACCTGCAGTAACCGTTTAGCGATCTAACGATTTAACTTAGCTAGTCAGCAAAATTACCAACTCACTAGCCAGTTAAACGAGCATGCAGTGAATCTTTAAGCTCAGAACGATCATGTTTCAATTGGTGCATCGAGCCGTCATCAATGGGTGAATCTTTCAGCTCTAGTTTACGAATTTCTTTATCAAGGTTGTCGTATGTCTTCATATCTGCTGCAAAGCCATCGTCAGTTTTAGCAAGCTCAGCAATTTTGTCTTTCATTTCAGGAAATTCGTGAACAAGAGAGTGATTTTCACCTAGCATAGAAACCTCTTAAGTTGAGTAAAGTGATTGGTAGTACACATTCATTATTTACCTTAGCAAGGGACTCAAATAACAAATGAGATCCAGTACACAGCCTAGAATATAGACAGTTCAGATTCACAAATTTACAACATAAATCGGCAGGGATGCGTTGTTTTACATAGAAGAAAGCCTCACGTAATCGCAAGGCTTTGTAGAAGTGAGTTCTTTATAAGAACAGTGACAGAAATGATAATAACAGCAGCTAAAAAGTATTTTCAAAAAAGGATTAGCTGCTACAACCACCAGAATGAACTCGATTCATTTGATCATGTGAAGACGTGTCAGAGCCTGTCGATTGGCATCCTGCCACGAACAATAGCGTTACAGATAAGATAAGCCATTTCATAATTAATCCTCTTTTAGTCATGACTAAAGCATAGTGCTTTAAAGCGCGGATACCTCAGTCATTAACTAAAGCCTTACCTGCCGATAAAGCCTTAGTTAATGAACAAAGCATCGCTTCATTAATTAACGACCAGTCTCCATGCAAAAAACTTTCACCAAACGAACAAAAAACAGTCACGACTCTCTCTAAGCTTCACAAAAACCAGCGTATCAATTCCTTTAGGTTATTATCTAAATAACATCAATTCATTTTTAGAATCACAACCAAAGCGATACATTAGTGTCATCTCCTAATGACGACCTCAAGGTAAACGACATGAAAAAGACCATTTTAGCAACACTGATTACCATCACATCAATGCAAACAATGGCAGCAGTTGAAGTAACCGACGAAAACTTCGCTCGTGCAGAAAGCGACCTTTACTTCACTCAACAGTTAGAGCATCAACCGGTTAATGTTTTTGAGCATAATCGTGAGAACGTAACGGTAGAGAACCAAATGATTATCCGCTCTAACACCGACCTGCTCTATTCAACCGCGGTTGTCGATGTCTCAGAAGGCGCAACATTCAAACTGGCGGAAGGCGATGCGTACCAGATCATGCATATCTTCAATAACAATCATGATAACCACATGGCCATTTATGGTGGCGAAGAAATTTACATCGACTCAGAAATCGCAGGTTCAGACTACATCTACATACTGATGCGAACTGCAACAAGTGCTGGCGCAGATGAAGCGCATCGACTGCAAGATGCGGCGGTCATTAATGCGAAATCAGCTAAGCCTTTTGAACCTGCTTCAGATTGGGATGATGCATCTCGAGATAACGTCCGAGCAAAATGGGAGAAGCTAGTTAATGACATCAAGACAGAAGAAGCCTTCACACCAAACATCACAGCAACATCAGATAACAAGCAGTTTATGATTGGTACTGCGGTGGGTTGGGCTGGTATGCCGGCAGAGCATGCTGTGTATACATCACGAGCGGGCACAGGTAAAACAGAATGTGCAAACATCACGTTTGAAGCACCCTCATTACGTTATGACGAAGGCGGTTATTGGTCAATTACGGCCTATTCAAGCCAAGGCTGGTTGATGACGAACAACAACAGTGCTGATTCAACGACATCAACACCCAATAAAGACGGTTCTTACACGATCCACTTTGCGCCAAAAGGGCAAACCTGTGACGCTGCAAATAACGTAATTGAAGTAAACGATGATGGCTGGAACTTTGCGGTTCGTGCATACCGTCCTAGTGATGAAGCGGTAGCATCAGGTGAGATGCACAACTTCCCACAGGTCACTGCTCAATAGCGGGGAATAACGACTGAGTTGCGAGTGATTAGTGTTAATTAACTGGCAATAACAGCTGCTAACAATAACAACTACTAACAATAACCTAGCCTCTCATTTGAGAGGCTTATTGCTTTTCTTTTATGATGGTTTGGGAGGTAGTGATAATTTTTCGCTTAAGCCATTGATTCATCGGGTGCATTCTCTTGTTATGAGATTCCACCAGCACGATTTTTTTGAGCTCTTCCGGTGCATAATCAGGAAAAGAGAGATAATCGAACTCTTCATTAAGATAAAGAGCAAGCTGCTTGGAACACGGTAGAATCATGTCACTTTGTTTAATGACCTCTAATAGCGTGTGCAAATACGAGCTTCTTGCTTTCACTTTAAGCTGCTCTGTCGACAAATGCTTGGCGATATAAGGCTGAATATCATTCCACCCCGGTATCACCAAACTCGCGTATTCCGCTTCATCTATCTCTTGCTGTGAAATCACTTTGCCAGCTAATGGATGGCCGGTTTTAACCAACCCGACAAAGTCATCCTCACCGATAATCTGATGGGTAAACTGCTTATTCGTGTCGATTGGAGAAAAGTTGATAGCTGCTTGTATCTCGCCATCCAACAATTTTTTCAGCGTTTGAGAGCCCCAATTAACGATATTGACTTGAGCATTGGGCGCTTCTTGAATGAGACCAAGGCATAAACGCGCCCCAAGCCAGTTCGAGATAAAACCGTTAATCGCAATCGTGATGTTGCCTTGATACTCGGCAGGGTCAAAGCTTGGAGTTTCAAGAATCACGTCGTCCAAGCTTTCCATGATCATTGGCAGTCGTTCACCAAGCTCTAACGCACGTGGAGTTGGCTTCAAACCGGAATGGACACGAGTAAACAATTCGTCATCAAAGTACTCTCTCAATCGCCCTAGTGCTTTACTCACTGCGGGCTGACTCAGCGCCAATTTATTGCCAGCAATGCGAGTATTTTGGGTTTCTAGCAAAACCAGAAAAACGCGGATTAAATTGAGATCCAATTGTTTCATAGTTACCTGTCATTAAAATTTGGTCAGGGAGATATTTAGCCGTCTGGCGATAAACGCTAACTTAGCGAAGATCTCTCTCATTATGGCTCATTTGACGATTGATTCGCTTAACGATCTTTAGCTCTTTCTTACTATCTAGACAAACTAAACAATAAATCATCATAGAAAAAGCAGAACTTCAATTCCTCAAAGTTCTGCTTTAACAATCCATGACTGCTTACGCTCTGCGCTTTTTGAAAGCGTGCCAGCCGGCGCTGAAAATTGTTTTTAACACCACACCGAGTGCGCTTAGTTTTGGGTCGGCGTTCTTGCCAGAGGCAATGCGCCACATCTGATGTTCATACCAAACCAGCCCGACCATCGCCATCTTGTCTAAAGCGGGCTTTCCTGTGGTTGGCACGGTTAGTGGCATGCCGTGGCTAGGGTCTTCAATTAACTTGTTAGGGAAATCAGGATCAACCGCCATTGTGCGCGCAATACCAATAAAATCGGTCGCCGAGGTGTTTAATGCTTCATTCATTGCTTGCGCGGTTCGAAAACCACCCGTGACCACCAGCGGAGTGCTGACGAGTTTTCTCGCCTTCACCATGTAATCCATAAAATACGCTTCACGTTTTACCGTGCTGGCCTTGATTGGTTCAGCTTTGCTCTTTGAACCCATCATTGATGGACTTTCATAGGTGCCGCCAGAGATCTCAATCAGGTCGATACCGTTATCACTCAGTGTTTGCACAACCTGCATCGACTCTTCTTCAGTGAAGCCACCTTTCATGAAGTCAGCGCTGTTAAGCTTAATTCCGACTGGGAAATCGTCACCGACCTCTTTTCGAATCGCACGATAAACCTCAAGCACGAAACGAAGTCTGTTTTCGAGTGAGCCACCCCATTTGTCTTGGCGTTGATTATGTCTCGAAGACAAAAACTGACTGACAAGATAACCATGAGCACCGTGGATCTGCACACCAGTAAAACCCGCTTGTTTTGAAAGCTTTGCACTCAGCGCGAATTTATCAATGATTGCGATTATTTCCGTCTCAGTCAGAGCTTGGGGCGTATTAAAGCCTTTCTCTAATCCGCGCTCTAAAGAGATAGCTGAAGGGGCAACCGGGCTATCACATAAGAATTTAGGAATTTGCTTACCTGGGTGATTCAGTTGCATCCATATCTGCGAACCATTCTGTGTTCCGGCACTCGCCCACTCACGAAATACGGTTAAGTCACTGTGCTCATCTAACACAACGTTTTTAGGTTCACCAAGCGCACCCCTATCGACCATCACATTACCCGTCATGGATAGACCAATTCCTCCTTGAGCCCAACGCTGATAGAGCGTGACTAAACCTTGCTTAGGGTTATGGTGTTTATCACCTAGCTGTTCACTCATTGCCGATTTGAACAGGCGATTTTTAATCACTTGACCATTAGGAAGAGAAAAAGGGTCGTTGAGGCAGATTGGATTCATGCGCGTGGTTACTTTCTTTGGTTTATATATTCAGTCCAGTATGCCCTATTTTATTCTACAGTTCTGAGCATTTAACGCCTATTTCGAAGCAAGTTTCGCTCAATAAAAAATGCCAGCGGCATAGCAGCTGGCATTAATCGATTATAAACAAAACCTTAAACAAGCGATTTAAGTCATCACTTTATCGCGGTTTTTTTGACCTTGGTGAACGGTGTCGATTTCCATTTATCTGTTCTTACCTCTTCACCGGGCGTGTACATGCGTAACACTGAATACCATTGGTGATCGGGGATAGGTAAGAAGTTAGGATCATCTTCATGCCCTTTTACATCGCTACTCATATAAATGGTGTAGCTACCATCAGCATTAGGCGTTAGCGTTCTGTCTCCACGGGAATGACGGTTTAAGTCATTTTTCTCCATCAATCGGGTTTCACCACTGTAGGCCGTGTATGACCAAAAACCACCCTCTTCTAGCGGTGGCGCATCGAAGGTCACCGTGTAATCATACTTACTACCGTCGAGGGCATCACCTTCACTATCGAAGAAGTCACCGCTGTACATAGTGTGTTTTGCAGGCAGCCCCCATTGGCCCATTAAGGTGCCGTAGGCGTGCTGAAAGCTTGGAACCTTGGTCATTTCATCGCGAGTGCCTAACACGTCACGTGAATCATCAAAGCCCGCATTAATGATTCGTTCCAGTCCGTCTTTTTGACCAGACTCGATCATACGAAGCTGCTCTGCCGTAAATGGATGACTGGCTTTGCCTAATTCAACATCTCCTAAGCCAATGTACTCAAACAGTTCAAGCAGCTTTTGGTCATGTGCCTTCATAGTTCCTTCAGACAGAATGAAATTGGTTCGCTCGACCCAATTAGAGTCTTCAGGATCTGGATACTCGCGCTCAATAGGAACTGGCCCTTTCTGACCTAAGTATTCCGACAACGTCCTAACATTCCATTGATCCATTAACTTTTGAGCGGTTGCAGAATCGTCACCGCCAAGGTCCATGATTCGACCCATCATTTTGACCAGCGGGTGCTCGACATAGATGACTTGATCGACACTCGCAGGCACTTCACCTTCCCACCCTTCAACTGCATACATGAAACTGCCGCCTTTTGTGCCTCGTTGTGGAGAGCCAAAAGCCGAGTCAGTAAAGTGCTGCATATTCATGGTATGGAACAACCAGTATCGATTGTCGTCATGGTCTGGAATCGTAACGATGACAGGCTCTGCTGCTAGGTCCATCCAACCCATCAAATGTAATGTGTCATTGTTAATCGTCGGGTGCGCAGTGTAAGTGTCGTCAGCAAGTATTCGAATATTTTGGAATCGATTCAAAGGGTAGTCTTGCTCAACGACGGTTTTGTAAAAGTATTTGTAGGCTTCATCTATCGAGTACGCGTACTCATAGGCAAG
Organism: Vibrio sp. 10N.286.49.C3; assembly: GCF_041469545.1. NCBI lineage: Bacteria > Pseudomonadati > Pseudomonadota > Gammaproteobacteria > Vibrionales > Vibrionaceae > Vibrio > Vibrio sp. 10N.286.49.C3. The sequence goes on along the minus strand of NZ_JBFRKT010000008.1, from coordinate 14,763 downwards.
TTGTGCCAATAGCTGATTATCCTTTTTGAGCGACGCTAAACTCGCCATTTCAATGGGTAGAGTTTCCGTCTTGATCCCAATAGATCCGCTCGTCGCGTCCACGGATTGGCTCGCGAGTACCGGAGACGGAAGTGCAACCATGAAAGCACAAGTCAGTGCTGCCGCAAGTATGTTTTTTTTCATCATTTAATGTCCTAACTAAAAACGAGTACGGAAGGTGATCCAAGTGTTGTTGTCAGTATCACCACTAAAAATGATGATGTTGTCACTATCGACCTTGTAGCCCAGCTGCATTTCAGCAGAGAAATCTCGAGTGTTCTCACCATCCAATCCGTAGGTGTATTGGGGGGCGAGTAGAAGATAAAATTGGTCAGCAAAATCGTACTTTAAATAGTTGATACTGCTGATGATTTGCGTGTCCTCAAATTTATTACTCTCCTCCCACATTTGTCCGTACGTTATGGCGCTATAGAGTTTAAATTTGTCGCTTAACTTGAATGCTTGCATCACACCAATAGAGGCGTAGTTCGATGTTAGATCGTCGTTGGAGAAGTCGTGTCCAGCATCAACAAATAAGCCGGTACCCGTTTTCTTATTGGGTGTGAAGAATCGTGCTCGATAGTTTTCAAAGTTGTTTTTGCCTTCCAGCTTACCCAACACACCCCAATCGCCACGATTCACGCCAAACTGGAAGGTAGCGCCAAGCCCTTTATTGCCCGCAATAATTTCACCTCCCGTATAAACAGCCATTGGATCAGCCATGTCACTGGCAGGTTCTTCTTGAGCGGAAACACAAAATGCAAAGGGGATAAGCGCAAAGATAGAGAGTGTAAAAGTGGAAAAGGTGCCCGTGAGCAGACGTAACGGTTTCTTCATATTATTGTCCGATAGTAAGGTGCGCTTGTTACAGCACACCTTGTATTAGTCGTATTTGGCGCTAGTCAGCAACCACTGATTTGTCTGCCATACCAATACCACCGGCTTTCTGTCTTGGTGGAAACGCTTTGAGTGACTTCTGATATTCCGCCGCTGATTTTTGCAGCTTTGGTAATACCCAAGACTTCTCTTTCATCCATAAGAACCAACCACGAGTATCAGGGCTACGCTCGTAAGGATCAGCCTTGATGTTGATGAGCATCCCTAGTGGCCACTCTTCAGGAGGCGCAATCCACTCCGTTTTGGTTTTTAGGTGCACTTTCCAATCATCCACTCGGAACGCATTCAAATCTTGCTCGTTGTAGAAGAAGAACTCATGACGTTGACTCGGCTCGCCTTTGGTCAACATATCCAGCTGGTTATAACCATCCAAGTGGACTTGGTAACGCTCGCCGTTTAACTCTTTTCCATCTAGCAGCTCTTGCTTAATGTCGCCTTCACCCACTGCAGCCATAATGGTTGGCACCCAGTCTTCAGAAGTCATGAAACCATCGGTGTATTCACCTTGAGGGATTTTATCTGGCCAGCTGACCAGCATTGGTACACGGAAACCGCCATCCCATGTCGTGCCTTTTTGACCACGGAAAGAGGCAGAACCACCATCAGGCCAATGATCTAGGTTTACGCCGTTGTCTGAGGTAAACAAGATTATCGTGTTATCAATTTCACCAAGATCTTCTAACTTATCGAGTAATACACCGATCTGGTCATCAAGTTCGATCAATCCATCGTAATACGTGTTGATTTGGCTCGCGCCTTGATACTCAGGACGCACGTGTGTTTTTTGATGCATACGAGTCGGGTTGTACCACATGAAGTAAGGTTGTTCGTCTTTCTCTGCTTCATGTCTATCAAGCCAATTCGTAGCAAACTCCAAAAATTCGCCATCAACGGTTTGCATGCGTTTAGCGCCTAAAGGACCTTTATCTTCAATCGTTTGCTTTCCAACCACACCAAACCTTGGGTCTTCTTGCATGTCCACACTCTCGGTAGCGATGGTGTGAAGAACATTACGAGGGCGACCTCTGAAGTTAGGGTCTGTTGGGAATTCCGGCTGTTCAGGCATCTCCATAACGTTGAGGTGGTAAAGGAAACCGAAGAATTCATCAAAGCCGTGCACCGTTGGTAAGTGACTGCTGTTATCGCCTAGGTGACTTTTACCGACATGCACGGTCGCATAGCCTTTGTCTTTCAGCATTTCGGCTAGGGTTGGATCTTCTTTTTGAAGGCCAAGTGAAGAGCCCGGCTGACCGACAGACGTTAAGCCTGTTCGGAAAGGATATTGACCCGTGATAAAGGCAGAGCGCCCCGCGGTAGAGCTGCCTTGTGCGTAGTAATCGCTGACCATCATGCCGCGTTCGGCAATTCGATCAATGTTCGGCGTATCCACCGCGCCTAAACCACGGTGGTAAGCAGACAGATCCGTTGGGCTCACATCATCGAGCATGATGGCAACCACATTGGGTTGGCTCGCTGCGTGTACATTGACGCTCGCCAGTACCGAAAGCGCCAGAGCGGATTTAACAAAAGACTTATACATTTATAACCCTCATTCACTATGAGTAAATCGCTGAAGTCACAACGAAAATTGTGCATGTCTCAGCGAACCATTGTTGAGGTAAATGGTATAAGAAAGAGGTCCAAAATGGCTTGATAGCCACTATTACGATTCTTAATAGTGGCCGTTAGAAAGGGGGAGTCATTTAGAAGGAATAGTAGCGTGACACTAGGATTGAATAATCGACGTAATTTCTTTTTGAAGCCAATCCGTAAACGGGTTATTGCGGTTTGCTTGATGAGTAAACAGTGCCAATTCTCGACGATAGGTGTCTTTCAACAGTTCCGGCGGTAAATCGATACAGCGATAAGAGTGATCAAGCAAATAGCGGCATTTCGACGATGTCACATAGATGAAGTCGCTGTCCTTAACGACTTCTAGCATCAAATTCATATTGTTGCTTCTGAGCCCGATGTGTTTATCTAAGTCGTATTTTTTGATCAACATTTCCGTCTTGGACGGCTGAATGTAACCAGGGATCATATTGATACAGAGTGGGTATTTCAGAATGTCCTCAAGGGAATTGCCTTGAATTGGGTGGTCAGCTCTTAGCACCAACATGAACTTATCAAAGCCAACTGGGCGTTCAGTCAGGGTTTTATTGACGTCCATAGGAAGATAGCTCACTCCCCAACACATTCGGTTGGTCTCTAGGGACTGGACGCCGTTATCTAACCAAGGTGAACATTGAAACGTCACTTGCGGCGCTTCTTTGGTCAGCTTTTTGATTAATGGCACACCCACTGGGATCAACAGCGGGGAAGGCAACATGATTTGAACCTCCCCTCTTAAATCTTCCAAGCCCCACTCATCATTGGGTATGTAAAGGTTGTCCAGTTGCTCTAATAGCAGAGGTAAGGTTTCGATAAGCTTTAAGCATTTTGGGGTGGGTTCAAGCCTTGCTTTATCTCGAACAAACAATTCATCATCAAATTGTTCTCTGAGTTTACGAAGCATGACACTGATCGTCGGCTGACTTACGTTCAAGGCTTTGGCTGCACTCACCGTTTGACGAGTTTCATTAAGCACCAAAATGAGCCGCAGTAAGTTTAGGTCTTTGGTCATGCCCTACTCCAAGTGATTTAGAAAAGTGGAAAGTACGCAGGCGAATACCCTTTTTTCATCGCTTCTACCATTGGCAATAATTTGGGTAATGCGTGACGAAAAAACATCTCATACCCTTGGCATAAATGATTCATCGGACTGCCATCTTCGGTTGTTGCTATTCTGTTTTTAGGACAACCACCTTGGCAGAGTTCAACAAAGTCGCAACGTCGACAAGTACTGTTTAACTCTTCATATTTGTTGGTGCCAAACGCGATTTGTTCTGGTGAGCTCGCCATAGTTGCAAGCTTATCACTGTTCATGGTGCCCAATTGATGATCTTGATACCCATAATGGTCACAACTGTAAACATTGCCGTCATGCTCAACCATTAATTGCTGTCCACAAGTCGCGCTGTGATGGCACATTTGGCTTTGGTAGCCCATCAACACCATTAAACAGTTTTCAAAAAACTGGATATACACTTTACCGACATCATTGGCGCTCCATGCATCAAACAAGTCACAAAGAAATTGCCCCCACTGCTCACCGGTTAACGACCAATCATGCCCTGTTCGCCTGTCTAACTCATGATCGATACAAGGTTGAAACTGCATGTAACCACTGCCATTTTCAACCAAAAACTGATAGATCGTTTTACCGTGTTTGTAGGTTTTATTGTTCACGACCGTTAACGTATTAAAATCAACATTGTGCTTCTTTAGGTAAGACATGCCACGCATTGTGCGTTCAAAAGACGACTCGCCATTTTTGTCGATCCGAGCGATGTCATTCAGAATATTGGGGCCATCGATACTGATGCCCATCATGAAATTGTGTTTAGCAAAGAAACTCGCCCAGCGATCGTTAATCATGGTTCCGTTGGTCTGCATCGTATTCACGACGTGCTTTTTCGTCGCTTTGCTTGCCTGTGCTTTTATCGCCGTTTCATAGAAATCGAGCCCTCTTAACATAGGCTCGCCACCGTGCCAGATAAAATCCACTTGTTGATCTTTCATTGGCTGCGCGTCGATATGAGCACCGACAATTTGCTCCATCATGTCCAGAGACATTGACGATCTTTTATCGCCATCTTGTCTATTGAGATAATAGCAGTAGCTACAATCCAGATTGCACTGAGCCCCTTCTGCTTTAATGAATAAGCTAAAAGGATAAGTAGATGTGTTCATATCGATTCCCGTACTTTTTTGCCAACATATCAACCGAAAATCAATCAAACAATAGCGCCTCAAGCACCCTACTCGCACACGTCGTAGGGGCACTTCACCACCCTAAATCAATGTTAATTAAAACAACAACTTGAAAGGTAAAAAGAGACTATTAACATCCTTAATATCGGCTATTACACTCCTTAATCTCACTTGCTCATATGATAAATGCCTAATTCTGTTCCTACGATCTAAGGTGTTCTATGAGAAAGCTCCTCTATAAGAAAAGTGTACTGACCAGTTTAGTGTGTTCTTTATCCAGTATTATCGCGATGCCATCCCTTGCCCAACAATCTATTAATCCTGAAGAAGAGCTCGCTTACAATCTAGGTGTTCAAGCATTTATCTATGGTACGGGTCCATTAACCGTGGCTGCGGTTAGGCAAACGACCACATCTGTTGATGCGCCGATGGACAACGCTATGGCACCATTGAATGAGATGGGTAAAACACGCGTTCTATCCGGACCTCAGGATAGGATTGTACCGACCGTCAACAACGATACGCTCTACTCACAAGCTCACTACGATCTGGATTTATCAGGTCCAATGGTGATTGATATTCCTCGCACCGATAACCGTTACTACATTGTTCAGCTATTGGATGCTTACTCAGATTCGATTGAAGATCTGCACGTGAAGAATGTAGGCGACCAAGGTTCCAAAGTGCTGTTGGTTAACAAAGGATGGGCTGGTGAAGTACCAGAGGGAATTGATCGTGTCGTAGAATCTCGCACTCCTATGGTTTGGTTGATTCAACGAACGGGCGTGTTTGGCGAGCAAGACCTCAATGACGCACTGGTTATTCACGATAAATTCCTCAGCTACCCACTCGATCAACTCGGCGCAGAGCATGACATCGTAGAGCTCAAAGCTTCGACAGGTCGTATCCCACCCATGGCGAGGCCTGAAGGGTTAGAGTGGTATTCGCTAATTGACCGTGAACTACGTAAAAACCCGATTCCAGAAGATGCTGCCATCGTTGATCAATTCCAGCAAATTGGTATTGGAGGATCGACCCCCTTTAACCCTGAAGCACTAACTTCAGCACAGAAAAAAGGGCTAATGCGCGCGATTGAGTCTTCACAACAGATCATTCAATACGCAGGTCGAAGCATCGGTGATGTCAATAATGGCTGGTCGATGATGTACGAGGGTGGCCGTTACGGAAATGATTACCTGAGCCGAGCGAGCATCAATATGCGTGCGGCTGGTTTGAATGTGCCAGAGCGAGCACTCTATCCAAACCGATACACGGACTCGAATGGTGAGCAGCTGTCGGGAGACAATCAATATCGAATGACCATGCCAGCTGATGCACCCGCTGACGCCTTTTGGTCTTTGACCATGTACGACGCTAAAAACCTGTTCATGGTTGAGAACTTCATTCAACGCTACTCCATCTCAACCAATCGTAAGGATGAACTGAAATACGCAGAAGACGGCACATTGCCAATATGCATTCAATACGCAAAACCAACCGATCCTACGTGTAACTGGCTGCCTGCACCTCAAGATGACTTCTATCTTCACATGCGTCTGTATGAGCCGACTCAAGCCGTTCTAGACAATGAATATCCACTGCCACAAGTTGAAAAGCTCTAGCCCCAACTTGGTCAAGTCGATTGCCACGGCGTTCTTAATGTTCGCTCGTGGCAATTCGTTCTCTCCCCAAATACATGACTCAAACTGCTAGCAACATAACTCATACACTGAAAATGAGGTTCTATTCTTGAAAACACCTTTCATCACACTGTCTCTGTTAGTAACAGGGATAGTCAGCTCTCTCGCTCACGCGGGAGGGTTAAATCTATCTCAGATTGCGACAACCAAAAGCGTTGGCACAGCAGGCGCAGGAAACGTAACCGCGAACGATGCATCCGCCGTGATCACCAATGCTGCGGGGTTATCGGCTATTGAAGAAAGCGCTTGGATTCTCGGCGTTCAATACCTCAATGTTGAAACCACTTTTGTCCGTGACGATAACTCGGCTTCGACCACAGGAAGCAGCGCCGATGTTCTCCCTCATTTGTCTTACGCATCAAGGCTCAATGACCAATGGGTCGTCGGCGCAGCATTGCACGCAGCTGGCGGCACTGGCGTTGAATACTCACACGGCGTTGGCGCACACCCTGCTTTATTGATCAAAGAAAATAGCATTTCGGCACTCAACTTAACGTCGTCATTGTCATATCAGGTCAATGAACAACTGTCTCTTGGTGGTTCTTTGATATTGCAGCACGCAGCGCTTGAAACTCAAGCATTGAATGGTCGAGAGCTTCAAGGAGATAGCCTCGACCTAGGGTTCGGCCTAAGTCTCAATCACCACGTCAGTGACAACACACAATTGGGTGTCAGTTATCAGGGCCAATTTGATCACGACCTTTCCCTTGATAACGCCAACGCTTTTGGAATTAGCTCTGAACTGACATGGGTTCGAAGCTTAAACTTAGGGTTGAAGCATTCATTAGATGAAGACTTAAACCTTCTACTCAGCTCCAACATGGAGACATGGCAAGATCATGATGACAAATACTCAACCACCTACTCTCTTGGGGTTGGTGTGGAATACGCATATGAGGATTGGTTGCTGTACAGCGGGCTGAGCGGTGACACAAGCCCTGTTAGCAGTCAAAACAGAGATGTGTTACTCCCGCTCGATAAACAGTGGCGTATCGGATTCGGCGCTGAGAAGAAGATATCCAATGACTTACATTTAGGGTTGAGCTACCAATACCAAGATTTAGGCCATGGTGAAATTAATGCTGACTCAGGACTATTTCAGCCTTCTGGCAGCTACTCGACCAACAGAGTTCACTTCATCACTTTGTCTCTTCGCCATTAAAGCGAACTCTTGAGCGTGATTCACTTCTAGCTTCTAGCTTCTAGCTTCTAGCTTCTAGCTTCTAGCAAGAAACGGTAAAAAAAGGATTGGCTGTGACAGCAATCCTTTTAAATTCATGAATATCATTCTGCCAACCAGAAAGACTCAAACACCCTTTACGCTCATGATAATAGTCGTTATTGTGATTCTCTACGTCATCATCACAAGGACTGTCTGAGAGTTATGAACAGCACGATTGAAACTATTCTGGGGCACCGCTCCATTCGTCAATATACAAATCAACCGATTGAAAAAGCACAACTTGATGTGATTATTCAGGCTGGTCTCGCGGCTTCATCATCGAGCTTACTGCAGGCTGTTTCTATCGTGAGAGTGACAGACAAAGAGAAGCGAAAACTGCTAGCCGAATACGCAGGTAACCAAGCTTATGTTGAGAACGCGGCTGAGTTTTTGGTGTTCTGTATCGACTATCAACGCCACGCTCAAATCAACCCTGAAGTGAAAACCGACTTTACTGAACTGACCCTGATTGGCGCAGTCGATTCTGGCATCATGGCGCAAAACTGTATGCTGGCTGCGGAGTCTCTTGGTTTAGGTGGCGTGTACATCGGTGGCTTGCGTAACAGCGCGCAACAAGTCGATGAACTACTGGAACTTCCACAACACACGGCCGTGCTATTTGGTATGTGTTTAGGTCACCCTGCGCAGCAGCCTGAAGTCAAACCTCGCCTTCCTGCTCACGTGGTCATGCACGAAAATCAATACCAACCGTTGAGCTTAGATGAAATTGCCAGCTACGATGATTCAATGCAAAGCTACTACGCAAGCCGTTCAAGCAACCAAAAGCAGAGCAGTTGGTCACAGCAGATCACTCAAAAGCTGTCTGGCGAATCTCGCCCGCATATCCTGCCTTACTTGAACAGCAAGCAGCTGACCAAGCGTTAAGCCGTTAAGAGCTTGCAACAAACCACAGCAAACAGCAGCACAAACAAAAATGTCAGCGTACAATACGCTGACATTTTTATTTATCCGAGGCGGCTAGCTTACAGATATTTCTCAATCGGTAACAGCTGTAGGAAGCCTGACTGCATTCGTTCCCACTTACCCGTTTCTGGTTCGCTGTCCCAGCTTTGATCGCCTGAATACCAATACACATCACCGTCTTCCAGTTCCAAACGCCAGCTATTGTCGTCACTCATTGCTTGCTCAATAGTTTTTGCTAACGTTTCAGCAATCTCTTTGTTCTCGATGATCAAAACCGATTCAGTATTGAGATAGGTAGAGCGCAAGTTGAAGTTAAATGAGCCGATGCTCGCGATGCTGCGGTCGAATACGACTGATTTAGCGTGCAAGCCATAGGCCGTCTCAGGTGCACATTTAGACACGTCTTGAGTCGATGCTTCACACAGCTTAGATTCTGGTTTTAGCTCAAACAGGTCGATGCCATGATCCAACATGTCGTAACGTCTGCCCGCATAAGCGGAGTGATTAGTCACCAGATCATTAGAGGCCATAGAGTTCGTTAGCGCTTTTATCTCAACGCCCTTGTTGTTCAATACCTGCCACTCTTCAAGCTGACCATCATCGAATACAAGGTAAGCCGATTCCAACAAGATCTCTTGTTTCGATTCGCTCGCCAGTTTCCCTAGAAGAATCGCGGTCGCTTTCGGTTCATCGGTATTGTCTGAATCGTCAGGGACGGGCTGATCGTAAACAAAACGCGCATTCACCCATGTCATCTCACCAATCACCTCTTTCAGTAAGCTATCCGCAGCCTTACGATCTAATGGTAACTCAGGGTAATTTTGATAATGCGGAACGACAATATTATCTATCTTTGAGAGATCAGGTTGTTCGTCATCACCCAGCATATCGACAGGGTAAGACCAACGGCTATTCCAGTACTCGACAAAGCTGGTTTGGATAGTGGTAACGACTGAGCCCATCACCAATACATCGCGATCTCGGAAATTGATTTCATCAGAAAGGTCGAAGTATTCATCACCAATATTACGCCCACCAACCACAGACAAGGTGCCATCGACAGTAAACGACTTGTTGTGCATACGGCGGTTTAAGCGAGAGAAATCACCAAGGAAGCTCAACCACTTACTAAAGCCACGGCGTGTTGGTGTTGGGTTGAAGATTCGGATCTCGACGTTCGGGTGTGCATCCAGTGCTGATAATAAGCCTTCACGCTCATTGAGATTGATATCATCCAGCATTACGCGAACCTTCACACCGCGCTCAGCCGCGGCTAACAAACGACTCGCTAGGTACCTGCCCGATTCGTCAGAGTTCCAGATGTAATATTGAATATCAATGGTGTGCTCTGCACTTTCAACCAACGCCAATCGCTGTGCCAAAGCATCCCAACCAGACTCTTGCAGACGAACCGCAGTAGTGCCTTGATCTAAAGCTTCAGGCTGAAATTCATTGGTTAGAACCGATAAAGAACTAGGTGCAGGAGAGGTTGGCGGTTCTGTTGGATGATCGATGCCTTCAGGAAGTGAAGAACACCCACCTAAAACGGCGATTAAGATTAACGTTAAACTGATGCGTTGGAGCACAGGCATGTATCTGACTTCCTTTTCACGATGGCGTCTTTAGAAACTTTCCGGACAGCTTTTCAATGAACAAGCTATTCCGATCTATTCATTGATTATTACTGCTAAAGTCTGAAATTTATAGGTAATTATCCAGTATAAATTTAAAGGTCAGTAAATTGCCTAAAGATCACTTAAGTTGAGTGAGCGCCAAACAGTATAAACTCAGCGGCTTTTCGACCATTTCAATAGTGAGCTCTGTTCGGTCTGGGTTGCAGTTCAACGCCAAAGCGTAGCCGTGTAAATAATCCACCAGCAAGTCCAACGCATTTTTGGTTTGCTCTTCGGTTAACGCTAACGGGTTCAACACCGCTTCAAAACGTTCACTAAACACTTCCATCGGCCCGAGGGATTTCATGGTCAATAAGGTCTCTAACAAGCCTCTATATTCGTTGAGCATCGACAAGTAACTCACACTGAGCCGATATAGGTTATCTTGCCAGTCTTGATTCAGCTCTAGCTGTGCCACTTCTTCAATCAAAGAAACTGTGATTGCCTCAAGCAGATCGTTTTTGTTTTTGAAGTAATGGTATATGGCCATCGCATCGACCCCGAGTTCTGTCGCCAACCCTCGAATACTTGGCACTTTGCCACTCTCTCGCATCATGCTTTTGGCAATAGTGAGAATTCTCTCTGCGCTGAGTTGGCTTGATCCACTCTTTGGTCGACCTCGTTTCTGATCCTTGACAGTCATACCGTCACCTCTTAAACTTTATTTCTACACTGTAGAATATTCTAATTTATTACCGTGTAGATGCCAAGTTTCTCATCGATATCGGAGTTAAAAATGTCAAATATTGTATTCATCGCAACCAGCCTTGACGGTTACATTGCAGACAAACAAGGCGGCTTAGATTGGCTGCAAGCGATTCCAAATCCAGACGGTGACGACATGGGTTACAACGCTCATACCGATCGTATCGATGCGCTGGTTATGGGACGTAATACAATGGACATGGTGTTGAGCTTTGGCATTGATTGGCCTTACAGCAAGCCAGTCTATGTACTGAGCAACACTTTAAGTGAAGTACCTCAAGAGCTTGAAGGTAAAGTATTTTTGATGAAGGGCGAGCTTAAACAGATTGTCGCGGATTTGAATAACAAAGGCCTAAAGAACTTGTACATTGATGGCGGCATCACCATTCAAAACTTCATGAAAGAAGACCTGATTGATGAGCTGATCATCTCGACCATTCCTGTCGTGCTTGGTGGCGGGTCCCCGTTATTTGGTGACTTAGTATCTCCGGTCGATTTTACATTGAAAGGCGTCACGACATACCTTGATGAGATAGTGCAAACGCATTACTTACGTAAGCGTTAAAGCTGTTGTTGCTCTAAGGGCATGAAAGGATCAACACCGAAAACATTGTTCACGCGACGTAAGCTTTACCGTCTCTACACAAGCCTCCCCTAAAGTAGTACCCTTTATCGTCTCTCATTCTTGATGGTAGCTGGATATTATGAAGCTTTTGGTCGATCGCACTGGTGAACAGTTTTTAGAAATTCTGCAAGAATCGGGAGACACGCTGACGGTTCAATTCATTACCAATGAAGGCAATCGGAAGGGTAAGCCGTTCCAAGATAACTTGAGTGGATTGTTCCTCACAGGGTGGAAGCCGCGCACTACTTCAACCGCCATCGGATTAGAGCGCTTTAAGCAAGGCAAACTTGAAGATCCCAAGGTGAGTTTCGCATTGCACCAACTCTATCCACTCGGTCGAGACGTAAAATTACCTTCCGGTGATATCGCAACTATCGCAACTATCGCGAGTTACGCCAATACCCATGCCGATGGCTACTATATGTTTGTGCGCCTCAACGATGAATTAACCCGACTCAAGATTACGCCCGATTGGGAACTGCAACCTTCCGTTCAAAGGTTAGCCTTGCCTTATTACCCTGTGCCAAGAAGCCAGCAAGAACTCGACAATATTGACGATTTTGATGCGTGGGCGGGCGGTTTTTAAACACTGAAAGTCAGTAAACGCTATTGAGATCACATCCACTGATCGAATCTCAATACAACAATATGTGCTCTCTAAACATTGATACGAATACCCGTTCTCAAACGATGCAAATAACGGTTTGGCTGTGTGCTGCTAAAGAGTGTTTCATTCTTTCCTACAAGCTCAAACGGGGCTGAATAAAGTCAATAAACGCCGAGATACGTTTAGAGACAGAGGACGACTTGTAATAAACCGCATTCACTCGCTCTCGGTCTGTGTTGGCAAGTTTGTCTTGTTCCAGAATAGGGATTAGACGCCCTGCTGCCATATCTTCCTGCACCATAAACCCCGATAAACAAGCAATCCCATTTCCAGCTAAGACTAGTTGACGCACGGTTTCACCATTACTGGCTGTCACAGTAGGCGCGACATCACTTTGATTTGGTAAAGGCCAATGGTTAAGCACTTTGTTACCCGCAAACCCCACAATTTGATGCGAACTCAAATCTTCAGGTTTGGTGGGTAGCCCACGCTTAGCGAGATAACCAGGTGACGCCACAATATGGAGTAAGCTTTTACCTAACGGTCGAGCGTGCAGTGTTGAATCGGACAGCTTACCGATTCGAATCGCAACATCAGTTCTCTTTTCGAGAAGATCAACGAAGCCTTCGTTGGAAGTGAGTTCCAACTCAATGTCTGGGTAAGCCTCTTTGAATGACTGCACCAACGGCACTAGCTGATGGAATACGAATGGACTGGCGGCATCGACTCTTAAACGACCTTTTGGCAACTCTCCGCGCGACACGATTTCTTCTTCCGCGCTCTGAATCATCTGTAATCCCACCCTGACTGAATCGACAAACTGCCGTCCTTCCTCCGTCAATTCCACGCGTCTCGTTGTTCGGTTGAATATTGAGACGCCGAGTTGCGACTCAACCTTACTCACCGAACGAGACACCTTGGCGACCTGCACATCCAACGCCTCTGCCGCCGCAGAAAAACCACCAGCATCGACAACGGTGAGTACCATTTCTAAATCATCTGAACGGGTTAACATGAGGCTCCTTCACTATTTTCATTTTGTTTAATGTCATCTCGCTTGTGATCATCACAGCTCAAATCATCTATGCCTTTTCGATCTCATCAGCTTAACCCAATGATCGGCTAACTCTTTAATTATTGCAAATTTAACAAAGGTTATTTGTTAATGATGGCATTTTTCACAAATATATTTTGCTAGATAATCCTCGCCATCAAATGAAGCGCACCTATTGCAGTAACAAGCTGCCCCATTTTATCGCGCTCGGTATTTAACAAAGAACAGTAAGAGAGATGATTATGCCACTAGCATTACTTGCATTGACGCTCAGCGCCTTTGCCATCGGAACCACAGAATTTGTCATCGTAGGCTTGATTCCTACCATGACGAGCGACTTGAATGTATCTCTGCCATCGGCAGGCCTATTAGTCAGTTTATACGCGCTTGGCGTTGCTATTGGCGCACCAGTATTAACGGCATTAACCGGGAAATGGAATCGTAAAGCGGTGCTGCTAACCGTAATGGCATTGTTTGTCATTGGTAACTTATTGGCGTGGCAAGCTCCGGGCTATAACACGCTGATCGCCGCACGAATTTTGACCGGTCTTGCCCATGGTGTGTTCTTCTCGATTGGATCGACCATCGCGACAGGTTTGGTTTCAAAAGATAAAGCAGCCAGTGCCATCGCGATCATGTTTACGGGTTTAACGGTTGCATTGGTAACCGGCGTACCACTGGGCACTTACATCGGCCAAACCTTTGGCTGGCAAGCGACTTTCTTGATCGTTGCTCTGCTTGGTCTTATTGCTCTTATCGGTAGCGCTATCTTGGTTCCAAGCAACCTTAAGCAACCACCAGCGGCGAAGATTTCGGCACAACTAAAGGTTCTAACTCAACCACGCTTACTGTTGGTTTACGCTATCACAGCACTAGGTTATGGCGGCACATTCACAGCCTTTACCTTCCTTGCTCCAATACTGGAAAACGTATCAGGGTTTGATTCGAGCTCTATCAGTTTAATCATGTTGGTTTATGGTGTGTCAGTGGCGGTAGGTAACATCTGGGGCGGTAAAATGGCCGACAAGATGGGCCCGATTAAAGCGCTGACCGTTATCTTCTCAGGTTTAGCCGCGGTACTGATGGTATTCAACTTTACCGCAGTAAACCCTTACGCAGGTGTTGCTACCATTTTGGTTTGGGGTGCATTCGCATTCGGCAACGTTCCAGGACTACAAGTGTATGTTGTGAAACTGGCTGAGAAATACACACCAGACGCAGTCGATGTCGCTTCTGGATTGAACATTGCCGCCTTCAACGTCGGTATTGCATTGGGCTCATGGGGCGGTGGTTTGATTGTCGCGAAATCTGGATTAATGAACACCCCTTGGGTAGGTGCGGTGATCGTTTTGATCGCTCTTGTTCTGACTCGATTCAGTGGTGCGTTAGATAAGAAGCAAGCACAACAAGCTGTTCCATCTAGCATCTAGCATCTAGCATCTAGCATCTAGCAAGGATAGAAAAAACAAAGCCCGAACCTAGGTTCTAATGCCGATCGTTTAAG
>NZ_JBFRKT010000007.1:0-30031 GCF_041469545.1 Vibrio sp. 10N.286.49.C3 | reverse complement strand
CTTTAACTGATCGGCATTACAGCTCACCGGCTGCTCTTTTTATTGTTCTAAAACTATGACTTAGTTACTTAACCGACCATTGCGACAATGAGCGTTTGAAGTCTTCATAGCCAAATTCATTTAGCTTCTGAACTTCACCACTGCTACGTTCGCAGTAGATTGATGGCATTTTTAGGCCATTGAACCAGTTTAGTTTCACCATGGTGTAGCCTGCACTGTCTAGCAGGTGCAGCTTTTGACCAATCTTAAGTGGCTCTTCAAAGCTTGCTTCACAGAACTGATCGCCTGCAAGGCATGAACATGAACCAATCACGTAGTCATGATTGCCGTTTTCAGACGCTTCTAATACCGATGCTGGTTCATTGTAGATAAGCGTATCAAGGCGATGAGCTTCGGTTGCCGAATCGACAATAGCGGTTTTCTTCACGTTCTTGACAATATCAACCACAGTCACTACTAAGTCAGTTGTCTTGGTAATGATAGCTTCACCCGGCTCTAGGTACATCTGCACGCCGTGTTTTTCAGAGAAGGCTTTTAGCGCAAGACCCAGTCTCTCGATGTCATAACCCGGCCATGTGAAGAACACACCTCCGCCCATGCTCACCCAATCCAACTTATCTAAGTACTCACCAAACTGCTCTGAGATTGAATCAAGCAAACCGATAAATGCATCGACGTCTTTGTTCTCACAGTTCATGTGGAACATCACACCATTAATCTCACCGAAGATCTCCGGTTTAATGTGATCTGCTTGCACACCCAAACGCGAGAATTGACGCGCTGGGTTTGCCAGATCTTGTCCTGCGTAGCTCACGCCCGGATTTAAACGTAAACCCAGCGAAGCCTTACCTTCAACGATGTGTCGGTAAGCAGCAAGTTGGCTTTGAGAGTTGAAGATCATCTTGTCGCAGATATCCGCAACTTCTCTCACGTCATCTTCGCTGTAACCCACACTGTAAGCGTGCGTTTCACCACCAAAGGTTTCGTGGCCAAGCTTCACTTCGTATGGGCCAGAGCTTGTCGTGCCATCGAGGTAAGGCTTGATGATGTCAAACACACCCCATGTCGAGAAGCACTTCAGTGCCAATACCAACTTCACACCTGAAATCTCTTTCAGCTGCTTGGCTTTCTCTAAATTCGCAATCAACTTGTCTTCGTTGATCATGAAATAAGGCGTTTTTAGTTCGTTGTTTTGCATGTTAGTACCTAGCGGCCCTCGAGTTCACGAAGGCACATGATAATCGAACAAAGCCGACGCAACAGCATCGGCTTGTAATTATACGTTCTCGTCAATCATATGACTTTGAATGGAATTCGCAGAGCTTTGACCTTGTCGCTAGGACATCGCGCGGAGTTTACGAACGTAAATGAGCACGATGGACAACGCGACGAGGGCAAAGAGCCAGAAATTACTTCAAAGTGTGGATCAGAGGTAAACCAGCTGTAGGCTCTAGCTCTTGAACGTGCCAATCTAGACCGATTTCGGGCATTGTTGCTAGGAACGGGTCTGGGTTTAGCTGTTCCATGTTGAATACGCCTTTATCAGCCCATTCGCCACGGAAGAACTGAAGTGCAGCCGTAATCGCTGGAACACCCGTAGTGTAAGAGATTGCTTGGTGTTCTACGTCTTCGTAAGCCACTTCGTGGTCTGCGTTATTGTAGATGAAGACACTGCGCTCTTTACCGTCTTTCTTACCTTGAACCCAAGTACCGATACACGTTAAACCCGTGTAACCCGGAGCTAGAGATGTTGGATCTGGCAGTAGTGCTTTAAGAACATGCAGAGGCTGAACCACAGTGCCGTCATGTAGCGTTAGTGGATCAGGGCTAAGAAGACCGATATCACGCATGCAGTTGAAGTAATTCAGGTATGCATCACCAAAGCCCATCCAAAATTCGATACGCTTAGCTGGGATGAACTCTTTCATTGAACGCACTTCATCGTGCGCCATTGAGTAAACTTTGTGAGAACCACAGTTCGGGAATTCAAACTCAAGCATACGAGAGTGACAAGGTACTTGCTTCCACTCTTCATTTTCCCAGTAGAAAGAGTCGCCTTGGATCTCAAGCATGTTGGTTTCTGGGTCAAAATTTGTCGCAAACTTCTTACCGTGGTCGCCAGCATTCACGTCCATTACGTCAATTGAGTCAATCTCATCGAACAGGTGCTTAACCGCGTACGCTGCAAAGATTGATACCACACCTGGATCGAAACCCGCGCCAAGAATACCTGTGATGCCCGCTTCAGCGAACTTCTCACGGTAGCCCCACTGCCAATCATAAGCTTGTGGTACTTGTTGGCCTTCAGAACATAGATCAACCGCAACCGATGTATCTAAGTAAGATACTTTCGATTGGTAACACGCTTCCATGATCGCCATGTTTACCCAAGGAGGACCAGCGTTGATCACTAGATCAGGCTTAACTTCTTTAATCAAAGCAACAAGTGCATCAACATCGTCAGCGTCTACTGAACGAGCTTCTAGTTTCTTAGTAGAATCTTTAAGGTTGTTTTTGCCTTTGATAGATTCGATGATTTTTTCACACTTCGCAATTGTGCGAGAAGCGATTGTGATATCACCCAGTACTTCGTTATTTTGTGCTGCTTTGTGTGCAACAACCCAACCAACGCCGCCTGCACCAATTTGTAGAATAGCCATAGTTTTTATTACCCTTGTTGTTCTGCTAGCTCAATGGCTAGAGTTTGAATTTTGTTAATTAGAGATTTGAAATCTGATGTCGTTAAGCACGGATTCAAGATGGTGAATTTCAACGCGCTTTTACCATCAACGACCGTTTCGCCAAGTACTGCAACGCCACGAGTCAGCGCCTCCAGTCTTAACGTCTGATTCAGTTTGTCTAAATCTAGCTCACCGTTTGCTGACGGCTTAGATCGGAACAGCACTGTTGATAGTGAAGGCTCCGCGAGTAGCTCTAAGTCCGCTTGGTTTTGAATCAGGTCTGCCACTTCTAGCGCTTGCTCAAGAAGGTGGTCGTACATATTGCCCAGTTGCTTTGGACCGACACTTTGCATCGTCATGAAGACTTTCAACGCATCGAAACGCTTGGTGGTCGCGATAGACTTATCGACTAAGTTCGGTAGCTCATCGTGTTCGCGATTCAAATAGTCTGCGTGATGCAGTAGGTACTTAAAGTTCGCTTTGTCTTTCAGCAGCACAGCGCCACAGCTGATGGTTTGGAAGAACAACTTGTGGAAGTCGACACTCACTGAGTCCGCTTTTTCGATACCTTTTAAACGAGCTTTGTGGCTACTTAAGATAAGCGCGCCACCGTAAGCACTGTCGACATGGAACCAAAGATCTTGTTGGTTGGCGATGTCAGCAATCGCTTCAAGATCATCAATAGCACCGTGATCGGTTGTGCCCGCAGTACCAACCACAGCAAAAGGAATCAGGCCTTGAGCTTTAAGTTCTTTCACTTCTGCGTCTAGCAAATCTGGCTTTATGGTGCCATTTGCATTCGTATCAACGCAGCATACTGCCGCTTCGCCTAGCCCTAGTAGAGAGGCTGACTTTTGAACCGTGAAGTGAGATTTCTTTGAACATAAGATACGAAGCTTGCTTGCGTATTCTGGTAAGCCAAGCTTTTGGATTGAGTGGCCATTGTGTTTATCTGCAACCCAGTCTCTCGCAAGCAATAAGCCCATTAGGTTACTTTGCGTGCCACCGCTTGTGAAAACACCGTCAGCTTGTGCGCCAAGTTGGTATTTGTCACACATCCAATCCACCACACGCTGCTCAACATAAGTCGCAGCAGATGCTTGGTCCCATGAATCCATTGATTGATTCAACGCCGCGATAATCGATTCCGCAGCTACCGAAGCCATAAGAGGAGGAGTGTGAAGGTGTGCAATGCAGTCTGGGTGTTGCACGAAGATGGAGTTTGCAGCGACAAGATCTGCAGTGCTATCTACAACATCAACCAAAGCGTGTTGATTGTTATCGAGATCAACAGCATTGATAGCTGCTTCTAGCACTTTTGGATCTAAACCCGAATAAGGGGTTTCAACTTGTTCAAAAACGGCTTTCATCGCTTGAGTGGTTTGGTTCATCACGCTAGCAAATTCGTCGCTACCGCCTAAACCTGTCTGGATGAAATGCTTATTCCATTCTTGGTGAGTTTGTTCGCTTGAAGCTGGGTCTTGTTGTAAACCACCACCCGCTGCGATGATCGCTTCTTCCATGACGCGCAGTGCAAAGTCGATCTGCTCGAAAGAGATAATCATTGGCGGAAGGAAACGAATTACCGAACCATCACGACCACCCTTTTCAACCATCAAGCCGCGCTCTAGTGCTGCTCGTTGAATCGCTAGAGTTAACTCGCCGTCTGATTGTGGTTCGCCAAATTTGTTGAGTTCACCGTTTGGTTGCTTAATCTCAGCGCCAAGCATCAGGCCTTTACCACGAACTTCAGCAATACAGTTCACACGCGATTGAATCTTCTCAAGCCCATGACGTAAATATTGGCCTGCTATGTTCGCGTGCTCAACCAAACCATCACGTTCGATGATTTCCAACGCCTTAGCGCCAGATACCATTGCCAACTGATTGCCACGGAATGTGCCGGTGTGCTCACCCGCTTTCCAAGTATCGATGCTCTTATCAAACACAAGCAACGACATAGGCAGTCCGCCACCAATCGCTTTAGACAAGCACAAGATATCAGGATTAACACCTGATTCTTCAAACGCAAAGCGATGGCCGGTTTTACCCACACCACACTGAATTTCATCAAAAATCAGTAGGATGCCATGCTCATCACAGATGCGACGTAGACCTTGTAGCCAAGACGCCGGAGCTGGAATCACACCGCCCTCACCTTGTACAGGCTCAACGATCATCGCGGCAGGTTTCATGATGCCAGATTCGTCGTCATTCAACATACGCTCGATGTAACGAATGCTCGCGTTAGCACCCGCTTCACCACCAATGCCAAACGGGCAGCGGAGGTTGTATGGGAAAGGCATGAAATGTACGTCAGACATCAAGCCGCTACGACGTTCTTTAGTGCCGAGGTTACCCATCATGCCCATGGTGCCGTTCGTCATGCCGTGGTAAGCACCGCGAAAAGCAAACATAGTGTTACGACCTGTGGTTTGCTTGGCTAGCTTGATCGCGGCTTCCACAGCGTCAGCGCCAGACGGGCCACAGAATTGAAGAACCGAGTTCGTTGAAAAGTCTTGAGGGAGAAAAGCTTTTACTCGCTTGATAAACGTCTCTTTTGCTTGAGTCGTAATATCAAGTGTCTGATATGGCAAACCAGAATCGAGTTGGTCTTTAAGTGCTTGGTTAATCTCAGGGTGGTTGTAGCCCAGAGAAAGTGTACCTGCACCAGCTAAGCAATCGAGAAAGAGTTGGCCACGAGTATCTTCAACTAAAACACCACATGCTCGTTTAATAGCAATTGGTAGGCGTCTTGGGTAAGAGCGAACATCCGACTCATGCTGTTCTTGCTCTAGCAAAATAGCGTCAGGCGTTAGGTCGTAAGTTCCCTCTACGATAGGAACCATAGTTGAAAATGAATTTGCGATAGTATTAATATCGACTTCAAAGGCGGTAGTCATAAAAGTCCCCTTGAATGTGTTCATACTCACCTCCATCAGACGCAAATACCCACCAGCTCTCTTTAAATTTGGAGAGAGTTCATAGTGAAACACGCGTATTGTCTAGAAATGAGATATAGCTGTACGCTCGCATAAGTCAAATGACGAATACGAAATTAGGCCGTCTTAGGACAGCAGAAACTAGTTAGCGTGAGCTCAAGGTTCAGTAATGCTACTGTTTTGAAGAATTGGACATTTGTGCAGTATCGGACAGCTATGAAGAACTGGCCCTTTTGGAAATGCAGAGCTGATTAGCAATGTTGTTATTAGTGTGTTCAATGTTGGGTTTCCCATTAGCATGGCGAATTGCGCCATAAGTATCCCGTCTATCAGCTAAAGGCTAGCTGATACCTACCCTACGTAATGTCCCAATCAGCAAGAATGGTCACTACGCGTATCCCCCAGAAGCAATCGTTGCTCTTCTTGAACATTGTTCATTCCGAGATTGCGCGGGAAAATAACATAAAGTGAAATGAACGATCAATAGTTTTTAATAATCGCTTGATAAATAGGAGCGGTAACTGACAAATTGCTGAAAATATCGTCAAGTTAATCTTTAGGTAAGGAGATCCCCGGTTCATTCGTTCCTCACGCCCGAGGATGACGACGCGGGTATACAAACGTTGCTAGTGAGGCTTTGAGATCTCAGCACCCTTTCGTCATTCCCTAGTACGAGGAACGAGTTCATAGGGAATCTCGCTTTTAAAACGAAGTTAAAGGTATGAGAATTTGAATATTTTATCGACCGTCTAACCACGGGAGTCAAACAGGAAAAATGTGGGGTAATAAAATGTTGAACGGCAGAAACCAAAAAGCCCGAACATTTCTGTTCGGGCTTTTTAATTTGGAGCGATACATCGGGTTCGAACCGATGACCTCAACCTTGGCAAGGTTGCGCTCTACCAACTGAGCTAGTATCGCATTTGCTACACCCGTTAAGACGTAGACTTTAATAGATGGTGCCCCGGGCCGGACTTGAACCGGCACAGCGCGAACGCCGAGGGATTTTAAATCCCTTGTGTCTACCAATTCCACCACCAGGGCACGCAATTCTTTATTGCGATGCCGATTACTGAAAAGTAAAACACCATCTTAATGCTGACGCCAATCAACATTACAAATTTTGGAGCGATACATCGGGTTCGAACCGATGACCTCAACCTTGGCAAGGTTGCGCTCTACCAACTGAGCTAGTATCGCATTTTCATTACTCTACGAAAGAGATAATGGAGGCGCCTCCCGGAGTCGAACCGAGGTCCACGGATTTGCAATCCGCTGCATAGCCACTCTGCCAAGGCGCCTTAATAACTCCATTCGAATCGCTTATTGCCATCCTCTTGGGTACGGGATGCATTCTACGGATTCGAGCGTTTGAGTCAATATTATTTTTGTATTTTTAATTCGTTTGAATAGATTTTATACGAAACAGGCTAAA
Organism: Vibrio sp. 10N.286.49.C3; assembly: GCF_041469545.1. Taxonomy (NCBI): domain Bacteria; kingdom Pseudomonadati; phylum Pseudomonadota; class Gammaproteobacteria; order Vibrionales; family Vibrionaceae; genus Vibrio; species Vibrio sp. 10N.286.49.C3. The sequence continues at coordinate 22,973 of NZ_JBFRKT010000007.1, read as the reverse complement.
TAGCTGACTTTGTGTGCAAAGCACTTTGTGGACAGGCTATTCAAAGGAGATCTATATCACATTAGATATCCACTATTGATAATTTAACCTTAGGTTAAAGATCAAAAAAGCGAGCCTCAGCTCGCTTCTTCATCAATGGTGTTTTTCGTCTAACAAATCATCTTTGGCGGCCATCAAGTATTGCGCCATTGACCAGTAAGTAAGAACGGTTGCAACATAGAGTGCAATGTAACCCACCCAAACCATCCAGTCGTCGTATCGCCAGATAAGTACCCAAAGAGCAAACATCTGAGAAACGGTTTTCACTTTACCAACCCAAGATACCGCAACGCTTGCACGTTTGCCGATTTCAGCCATCCATTCACGAAGCGCCGAGATGATAATTTCACGACCAATCATGGTCACAGCAGGAATAGTCACCCAGATCGAGTGATAATGCTCGGTAACTAAGATAAGAGCAGTAGCAACGAGCACCTTATCCGCCACGGGGTCAATAAAGGCACCAAAGCGAGACGTTTGTCCTAGTTTACGAGCCAGCATGCCATCTAGCCAGTCAGTAAAACCCGCTACCCAAAACACCATTGCAGCAGCAAAAGGAGCCCATTCATAAGGTAGGTAAAAAACAACAACGAATACTGGGATTAAAAATAGTCTCAGTAAGGACAAAATGTTAGGTATATTCAAACGCATATTATTAGGCTCTTATCAATTGCGCTTTAATGGTGCGGGATTTTTACTATTGTTTCAATGCTTGATAAATGTTTTCTGCCAAAGAATGACTAATGCCCGGCACTTTGGCTATTTCTTCGACAGTTGCACGCTTAAGTTCTTGTAAGCCACCCATATATTTCAACAAAGATTGACGACGCTTAGGCCCTACCCCTTCAATTCCTTCAAGTGCACTGGTTCTACGCGTTTTACCACGTTTTGCTCTATGCCCGGCAATAGCATGATTATGGCTTTCGTCACGAATATGTTGGATAAGGTGTAACGCTGGCGCATCACTGGGTAAATTGAACTCTTCGCCTTCAAGAGTCACCAAGGTTTCTAAACCCGGTTTACGCGTAACCCCTTTGGCTATACCCATCATTCTTGGTCGAAATGGCCAATCACCCCAATATTGAGAAATGATCTCATGAGCGCGGTTGAGCTGACCTTTACCACCGTCGATAAAAATGATGTCTGGGATCTTATCGACATCAAGTTGCTTCGAGTAACGCCTCTCAAGCGCCTGAGCCATTGCCGCGTAATCATCACCACCGGTAATGCCAGTGATGTTGTAACGGCGGTATTCCGGCTTAACAGGGCCTTCCTGATTGAACACCACACAAGACGCTATCGTACTTTCACCCATGGTATGACTGATATCAAAACATTCCATCCGTTTAATCACATCCATCGACAACACTTCTTGAAGCTCTTTAAAGCGCTGGTTGATGGTCATCTTGTGATTAATCTTGGTGGTAATAGCCGTCAATGCATTGGTATTCGAGAGTTTAAGGTAACGACCTCGAGTACCTGAAGGGTTGGTATTGAAGTGAATCTTACGACCCGCCACTTCACACAAGGCTTCTTGAATCGGTGTGATATCTTCCATCAAATCGGCATTGAGAATCAAACGAGTTGGGATGGTTCTCGCTTCATTATGCGCAAGATAATATTGGCTTAAAAAGCTCGAAAAAACCTCTTCTCGCACCGTATTGTTAGGAATTTTCGGGAAATGGCTTCTACTGCCTAAAACCTTGCCTTGGCGAATCATCAAGATATGAATACACGCTACGCCATTCTCTTGAGCAAAGCCCAACACGTCCATATCTTCCATTGAGTCGTCGGATACATATTGTTGTTCTTGCACGCGTCGAATCGCTTGGATTTGGTCACGGAACGCGGCAGCTTGCTCAAAGCGAAGCTCTCGGCTTGCTGTGTCCATCTTTTCGATGAGCGTCTCAAGGACTAACTTGTCCTTCCCTTGCAAGAACAGACGAACGTAGTCGATAAGTTCACTGTACTCTTCATCAGAGATGATTGAGCTGACACATGGCGCAGCACAACGGCCAATCTGATACATCAAACACGGGCGCGTTCTGTTGGCATAAACCGTATCTTCACACTGGCGAGCAGGAAAGATTTTTTGTAGTAGGTGCAACGTCTCACGCACAGCGCCGGAATCAGGGTAAGGACCAAAGTATTCGCCCTTTTTCTTTTTAGCACCACGATGCATCGACAAACGAGGATGCTTGTGACCGCTAATAAAAATATAAGGGTACGACTTGTCATCACGCAAAAGTACGTTGTATTTAGGCAAGTACTGCTTGATGTAGTTATGCTCAAGGATGAGCGCTTCTGTTTCCGTGTGCGTTACAGTGACATCGATCTTGTCAATATTGCTGACTAAAGCGCGTGTTTTTTCACTGTCGACTTTTTTACGGAAATAACTGGAAAGGCGTTTTTTGAGGTTCTTAGCTTTACCGACGTAAATAACGACAGCCTCGGCGTTATACATTCGATAAACGCCGGGCTGCTCTGTTACTGTCTTGAGGAATGAGACTGAGTCAAACAAGTTGGTCACTATACGATCTCAGTGTTAAAGGGTCTCAGTGTCTAACATTCCATGTCTAATCGCTAAATGCGTCAGCTCTACATCGCCACTGATATCCAGCTTACTGAACAAGCGGTAGCGGTAACTGTTGACTGTTTTAGGACTTAGATTGAGTTGTTCTGAAATATCCGTCACTTTCTGACCTTTGGTAATCATCATCATGATTTGAAGTTCACGTTCAGATAAGTCTGCGAATGGATTTTCAGACGCGGGCGAGAATTGGCTCAAAGCCATCTGCTGCGCAATTTCTGGTGAAATGTATCGTTGGCCACTATTAACCACTCGAATTGCATTTACCATTTCATCCGGACCTGCCCCTTTAGTAAGGTAACCAGCAGCTCCAGCTTGCATCACTTTAGTTGGAAACGGATTTTCCGTATGAACAGTTAAAACGATGATTTTAACATCAGGGTTGAAACGCAAGATTTTCTTGGTTGCTTCTAAGCCACCAATACCAGGCATATTCATATCCATCAAAATAACGTCAGTATTGTTAGTACGACACCATTTTGCAGCATCTTCACCGCTTTCAGCTTCCCCTGCTACGTTCATTCCACGGACGTCTTCAATAATACGTCGTATCCCTGTGCGAACCAGCTCGTGATCATCTACAAGGAAAACATTTATCAAACTTGTATCTCCACACTATTAATTGGCTCTGCAACCACTGTTCCTTTGTTCATCTGTTTGAAACAATTGAACAAAGGAACAGTGAATCGCAGCATTGAGTACATCTTAACTTAATTACTAAAAAAAAGCTCTGTTGAATATGTGCTGAAACACGAACTTTAGCAAGTACTTATTAACAAATAAGCCAACTAAAACAACAAGCTTTTTCTAAAAATCAACCAGTTAAAACAACACCCAATAAAATTACACAAGATAAAGACATTTTCAATACCATTGAATAGCCATTCGCGACAATTTCACTTATTTGCTTATAGAGTCCCGTTATTTGCCTCTGTTAACTAGAATTTAGTTAGTATTTTTGCTGCCTGTTATGCGCTGAGGGTCGCTAGGTGGTAGTATTCGATTCCCAATTTCAATAGGTTACTACATTGGATATTCAGCAAGGCTTTGTACTCACAAGACAAGCAAGAGACTTTTCAGGGCGCACACAAATCGACTTGTGGTTAAGCACCCCTCAAGGCCCTACTCTACTGACAATTCAAAATGAAAAGCCTGTATTTTTTGTCGCGCAAACTGATGTTGAAGCATGTCAGGCTATCGCAGCGAAAGAGTCTATCAATTGCCAGTTAAAGCCTTTGGAGCTAGCAACATTTGACCAAACCCCTTTAGCCGCTTGTTACTCTTCCTTATCGAGAAGCAGCTTCGGGTTAGCTCAAGCCTTTAACGGTGAAGAGATCCAAACCTTTGAAAGTGATATTCGACTGGCCGATCGTTTCTTGATGGAGCGCTTTATCAAGGGCAGTATCGAATTCACAGGCACTATCACTCCAAAAAGACAACATCGCAGAGTATCGAACGCAAAATGTCGAGCTGGCGATTACTTGCCAAACTTGTCTGTGGTTTCGCTTGATATTGAGTGTTCGGAAAAAGGCGTGCTTTATTCCATCGGCCTAGACAGTCCAATGGATAGCCGAGTGATAATGATTGGCGACCCACAACAAGCCGACACCAATATCCAATGGGTTGCCAACGAGAAAGCGCTGCTTGAAGCTATGATTGCGTGGTTCTCCGAGTTTGACCCAGACATCATCATCGGTTGGAATGTCATTGATTTCGACTTTAGGCTGCTGCACAAACGTTCAGAATGGAACGAAGTGAAACTCAGTATTGGTCGCGACAATCAACCGAGCTTCTTTCGCAGCTCCGCACAAAACCAGCAGGGGTTCATTACCATTCCTGGTCGCGTGGTCTTAGATGGTATCGATATGCTTAAAACAGCAACCTACCATTTCAGGTCATGGTCTCTTGAGTCCGTGTCACAAGAGTTACTGGGCGAAGGCAAAGACATTCATAATGTTCATGACCGCATGGATGAAATCAATCGAATGTTTAAGTTCGATAAACCTTCACTTGCCAAGTACAACCTTCAAGACTGTGTGCTAGTAAACCGAATCTTCGAACACACTCACCTACTCGATTTTGCTATTGAACGTTCTCGCTTAACTGGTGTTGAACTTGATCGCGTTGGCGGCTCTGTCGCTGCTTTTACTAACTTATACATGCCTCAGATACACCGAGCGGGTTACGTCGCGCCGAACTTAAAGCCTGAGAACTGGATCGCTAGCCCCGGTGGTTATGTGATGGATCCGATTCCCAACCTTTATGACTCTGTGTTGGTACTCGATTTTAAGAGCCTTTACCCATCGATCATTCGTTCTTTCTTAATTGACCCGATGGGGTTAATTGAAGGACTAAAGTTAGAGTTAGGCTCTGAAGAAGACCAAGCAGTGGCTGGGTTTCGTGGCGGTCAATTCCACCGCTCTAAGCACTTTCTACCAGAGATGATCGAAAATCTCTGGGCAGCGCGTGATGTCGCAAAGAAAAATAACGAGAAAGCTTTTTCTCAGGCGATTAAGATCATCATGAACTCTTTCTATGGTGTGCTGGGTTCTTCTGGTTGTCGTTTCTTTGATACTCGATTGGCGTCATCGATCACCATGCGTGGTCATGAGATCATGAAGCAAACCAAGGTTCTGATCGAAGATAAAGGGTATCAAGTAATTTACGGAGATACCGATTCAACTTTCGTGTCTCTTAATGGCAGTTTTGAGCAAGAACAAGCAGACGAGATTGGTCACTCTCTTGTGGCTTACATCAACGACTGGTGGACGAATCACCTGAAAGAGGTCTACAACCTCACCTCGATACTTGAATTGGAATACGAGACCCATTACCGCAAGTTTCTAATGCCGACAATTCGGGGCTCTGAGACAGGATCGAAGAAACGTTATGCAGGCTTAATCAATCAAGGTGACCAAGAGAAGATCATTTTTAAAGGCCTTGAAAGTGCACGAACCGATTGGACGCCTCTCGCACAACAGTTCCAACAAACCTTGTATGAGATGGTCTTTCACGACCAAGATCCAAGTGATTATGTTAGACAGTTTGTCGATGAAACATCCGCAGGCAAACACGATGACCTACTGGTTTATCAAAAGCGCTTGCGCCGTAAATTGCATGAATACCAGAAGAACATTCCGCCACAGGTTCGCGCAGCAAGATTAGCCGATGAGATCAATGCTCAGCTCGGTCGCCCACTTCAATACCAAAACAAAGGACGTATTGAATATTTGATTACGCTGAGTGGCCCTGAGCCCAAGGAGTACTTAAAGAGTGGCATCGATTATCAACATTACATCGACAAGCAGATTAAACCGGTCGCAGAAGCGATTTTGCCCTTCATTGGTTTAGATTTTGAAAGAGTTAGCGGGCAGCAACTAGGCCTGTTCTAGATTTAATTCTCTTTTCGAGGCGACATTAGACTCGAGATATCTATTAAAACTCGAACCGGACATCAAAACGAAAAAAGCAGAGGAGTTCTTAACTCGCTCTGCTTTTTCATATCAACGGATAGCTTACGAAGCCCTATCCGATTCGAAACTCAGTTTTCTGATACTGCTTAACCAGCCATTCACCAAAGCCATCAAGAATCCCTATTACTGAACGTTTAGGAATCGCACGCCCAGACAGCAAAATACCCAATCTTTGAATCTCGACTTCTTTCTCTGGATGATATCTCAAGAACTGTTGACCGCACTCCATAGGCGCATCGAACCAGTTCTTGTCTCGGTACATAACCAAAGAATAACTGGCTCGCAGAAGCTTCTTGGCAATAATCACCTGCGCGGCGACTTGCTGCTCTGGTGTTGTTGCTCGGGCGATCTTATTGCGATACACCGCTAACCAATTTTCCGCGTCCATATTCCAATGCTTAGCAATTTCCCAACTCGTTTCGAAATCACCATAGCAATCAGATAAGTCTTCACCATGCACACACACAGCTAAATGCTTGAGCATAAAGCCCCACGTAAAGATATTGTCGAAATCAACTATCTCGCTCACCAAGGTAGTTTTGATCGCCACTTGAGTGACCTGAGGGAAGCTCTTTTGGAAGCGCCATTTGATGGTATTCAGCAGCGTGGTTCGTTGATCTGGAAAAGGACGATGGGTAACCACAACCACATCTAGATTCGAGCGACCGACAACGGCTTGCTTACGTGCCACACTGCCATAAACATAGACACTGTGCAGATTAGAACCTAACCCACCTTTTAGAAAGGTAATCAGATCGTTAACCACAGGTTGAAATTCAGGTTGAAATGGCTGTGTTGGGTCAATAACAGGTAGCTGCATAGGTCGTTTCGGTAAATAAAATAATGATTTAACTGTCTCTCTATGATCGCTTAGGTGACTTTATGATTCAAGCTATTCCTATTTATAGCGTCTACGAGATATAATCACCGGATAGACCCAATAAGGACAAACACAAAATGCCTAGAGCAAGTGAGATTAAAAAAGGTTTTGCGATCAATGTTGATGGCAAAACAGTACTAGTTAAAGATATCGAAGTAACAACACCAGGTGGCCGTGGCGGTCAAAAGATTTACCGCTTCCGTGGTCACGATGTAGCAACTGGCGTTAAAACAGAAGTTCGTCACAAGGCTGACGAAATCGTTGAAACGATCGACGTAACTAAGCGTGCAGTGATGTTCTCTTACGTTGATGGCAACGAGTACATCTTCATGGATAACGAAGATTACACACAGTTCATCTTCAACGGTGAAATGATCGAAGACGAACTGCTGTTCATCAACGAAGATACGCAAGGTATGTACGCGATTCTTATCGACGGTACTGCGGCGACTCTTGAGCTACCAACTTCAGTTGAGCTAGTAATCGAAGAGACAGACCCTTCAATCAAAGGTGCATCTGCTTCAGCTCGTACTAAACCAGCTCGTCTGTCTACAGGCCTTACTGTTCAAGTTCCTGAGTACATTGCAACTGGCGACAAAGTTGTTGTGAACACAGCTGAACGTAAATACATGAACCGCGCAAGCTAAGATACTGATTATGACCGAAGCTAACGACCTAATGTCTTACGACGATGCAATTGACACTGCATACGACATCTTTCTAGAGATGGCTGCTGATAACCTTGAACCTGCAGACGTGATCTTATTCACGGCTCAGTTTGAAGATCGTGGCGCTGCAGAACTTGTTGAAACTGGTGACGATTGGGTTGAACATGTTGGCTTTGAAGTCGACAAAGAGATCTACGCTGAAGTACGCATTGGTCTTGTAAATGAAGCTGATGATGTCTTAGATGACGTATTCGCTCGTCTACTGATCAGCCGTGACCCTGAACACAAGTTCTGTCACATGTTGTGGAAACGCGACTAGGCTCTTCTTAAACCAGCTCAGAGTACTGAGCTGGTTTTCTTACGACTTCATAGCCTCATCACTTTACCAAACTGCAACTCTACAAAATTATGACCAAAGCAAAGACAGATACCCTATCCAAAGGCTATGCCTGTGTTGGATTAGTAAATCCCAAAACCCCTGAAAATGTTGGCTCAGTAATGCGAGCAGCTGGTTGCTACGGAGCAAACTCTGTATTTTATACTGGCACCCGTTATGACCACGCTCGACAATTTCATACCGACACCAAGGAAAAGCACCTTGAGCTACCATTAATTGGTGTTGAAGACCTGAAAGACATTATTCCAGTTGGCTGCGTGCCCATCGCGGTTGATTTGATAGAAGGCGCTAAGCCTCTGCCTGATTATAAGCACCCACCTCGTGCTTTTTATATCTTCGGCCCTGAAGATGGAACTCTGAAAAAAGAGATCACGGACTTCTGTCGTGAAACCATCTACGTTCCGACTAATGGCTGCATGAACCTTGCTGCCGCGGTCAATGTTATTTTGTATGACCGCATGGCGAAGGGTGACAACTTCTCGAATCATTTGAAAGTGACCTAATACCAATCGTAGTCCATAGCTAGTCACCCTAGCTAGTGAAGCACTTCTACCTGGTTAATCGTTTCTACTTGGTAAGCACTTCGACATGATTTGAACTGCGCCATATTCAAGACGAAAAAAAACCTGCTAAGTTAGCAGGTTTTTTAGTATTCGAAACGTTGGATTAAGCTTTAAGCTTAAGAACTGTAGCAACTACTGGTGTAATTACTTACGTGATCTTGGCTTAGCCGGTTTAGCCGGGCGTCCGTTGTTCAGTTTAGGCTTTTTGGTAGCCTGAGGTTTGCCATTGGTCGCTGGAGCACTACGGCCTGAATCAGGTGTTGTAGTACCGCGAGTTGCAGGCTTCTTACGCTTAGTCTGGTTGCTACGGCCTTTAGGAGCATTTGCACGCTCTTCGTGACGCTTAACAGCACGACGAATTTTTTGGCTACGAGAACGCTCACGCTTACGAGAAGTGTTTGCAGGATCAAGATCCAACAGTGTCTCTTTTTCTGGCTGAAGTTCAACAAGCTCACGCAAGTAGTTTACTTCTTGAAGATCTAGCTCTTTCCAACCGCCACGAGGCAGTTTCTTATCAAGGTAGATATCACCGTAACGTACACGTTTCAGACGGCTTACTGTTGTTTCTTGTGATTCCCAAAGACGACGAACCTCACGGTTACGACCTTCGTTAATCGCTACGTAGAAAGTATGGTTCATACCTTCACCGCCAGCGTAAACCACGTCTTCGAAACGAGCCATACCATCTTCAAGTTGAACGCCACGAGTCACGTTCTTAACTTTTTGCTCAGTCACTTCACCAAACACACGTACTAGGTACTCACGCTCAACCTGACGGCTTGGGTGCATTAGGCGGTTTGCAAGTTCACCATCAGTAGTGAAAAGCAAAAGACCCGATGTGTTTGCATCAAGACGGCCAACTGAAATCCAACGAGAACCACGGATCTTAGGTAGACGATCGAAAACAGTGCGGCGGCCTTCAGGATCATGACGAGTACAAAGCTCACCTTCCGGTTTGTAATAAGCAAGTACACGACAAACCACTTCTTCAGAGGCTTTGCCTGTAATAGTGTGGCCATCGATACGGATCACTGAGTTCTCGTCTTCAAGACGCTCACCCAATTTCGCAACTTGACCGTTAACACTTACACGACCAGATTTAATTAAACCTTCTAGTTCACGACGAGAACCGTGACCAGCTCGCGCTAAAACCTTCTGTAATTTTTCGCTCATTTACTCTTTTCTACCTAATTGTCGTCTTCACAGACGTCGAATGAATTTTTCGCGACCAAATCGCGGTCGCGTATTATCGCAAATAACCTGCCAAAAAGCACTTGTTATTTACTCTGGCAGGTTTGCTGTTTCGTTACAGACTGTTAATCAGTAACTCTATTATTCAAACGGCGCTGGATCGCCGGCACCACGACGTAAAACAACGGCGTCATCGTCACTGAAGTCAATAACCGTAGTCGGTTGCTCACCTAAGTAGCCGCCATTCAAAATGACATCAACCGCATGCTCTAGGCTGTCGCGAATTTCTTCTGGATCCGATTCAGTTGTCTCGTTACCCGGAAGAATCAGAGACGTCGACATCAATGGCTCGCCCATTGCTTCCAACAGGTCAAGTGCAATCTTGTTGTCTGGTACACGAATACCAATCGTTTTACGCTTAGCGTTCATCAAACGCTTTGGCACTTCTTTAGTTGCTTTGAAGATAAACGTATAAGCACCGGGCGTGTGTGCCTTAAGTAAACGGAAAGCAACGTTATCAACTCGTGCATACAGTGACAATTCAGAAAGGTCACGGCATAACAACGTGAAATTGTGCTTATCATCGATTCGACGAATTTTACAGATGCGTTCAAGTGCTTGTTTGTTTTCAAGCTGACAGCCCAGCGCATAACCGGAATCTGTTGGATAAACCACAATGCCGCCATTGCGAATAATCGCAACCGCTTGAGTAATTAAGCGCGCTTGTGGGTTATCTGGGTGTACATAAAAAAACTGGCTCATTGTTGATCCTCGTTATCGAATCTCTCGACTCTATCATCAGAAGGAGCTGGTTCACCTAAATACTGTCATCGGTATCAGTTGGTGAAACCGTTTGAAACTCCCAATCTTTCCATACTTCTTCGACCCCAGAAGGTAGCCAGAGATTACGTCCAAGTTCCATCCACGGAGATGGATAATGGAAGTCACTGCCTTGGGAGGCTAATAGTTTGTATTGTATAGCATAATCCGCAAGTGTGCGTCTTTCTTGTTGCGCTTGCTGAGGCTGAGCGACTTCCATAGCGTCACCTTTTGCTTCAACAAATGCAGCTAACAGACGCTTAACCCACTTCGCTGTTAAGCCATATCGGCCGGGGTGAGCTAATACGGCTTGACCACCAGCAGCATGAATAGCCGTTACAGCATCACTCATTGAACACCACGTTGGCGGCACATAACCCGGGTTATTGCGAGTCAGAAACTTTTTAAACACCTGCTGCATGGTTTTTGCGTAGCCGTTATCGACTAACCACTTAGCAAAGTGAGCACGAGTGATAGGCGCATCACCCGCAATCAATTTAACTTCTTCTAGCAAGCCTTCACGAGTCGCTTTCTCAAGACGTTGAGCAATCATCTCTGCACGTCCGACACGGTGTTGCTTCTGTTGTTCAATTAACGCTTTCAATTCTGGTGATTCAGGATCGACGTTTAACCCAACAATATGGATATCTTTGTTTTGCCAAACAGTTGAGATCTCGATGCCGTTAATCAACTGAATAGGAAGATTGTTATCAGCAATATAGCTGCGTGCTTCAGCAAGTCCATCAGTCGTATCATGATCTGTAATCGCTAACGCTTCGATGTTAAAGCCTAGCGCTCGGTCAATCAGTTCAGGTGGAGTAAGTCGGCCATCTGAGGCTGTTGTATGACTATGTAGATCAATTCTCATATATTCTTTTTCATTGTTTTCAATTTTTATCGTTATATTTGTGTCAACGCACTTGACCTGCAAGCGCAAAACTAGTTAACTAGTACGCAAATACGAAGTATCACATTTGATAGGTTCACTATGTTACAAGAATTTAACCAAAACCATAAAGATAAAGTTTTAGAACTTTCTTCAGTAGAAGCAAGTTCAGAGCTTAATTGGTGGCGCACTTGGACAAGTTCTTGGTGGGCCAACGTGTACTTCTAATTAAACAGTTTGTTTATAAAAAAGTTATCACTAAGCCCGCTTTCATAGCGGGCTTTTTAATTTGTCGAACATCTCACATTCAACTGACTAACAAATCAACGAATTGACCATATTCTAGATTGGGTGAAAGGTATCTTTATGCGACTATGTACGGCAGGAAATTTAAAGAATCATAAAGGAGGTCTTGTGAACAAGGCCATTGAAATCAAAAAGCTGGGAACCATTGAGGTCATCAATTCTTCCGTTCCTTACTCGCAAGATCCAACCAGTGTTTTTCATACTCTTTGTGAAAACAAAACAGACAGTCTGTTGTTGGAATCTGCTGAGATTGAATCTAAACAGAACCTGACAAGCCTACTCCTTATCGACTCTGCTGTTCGCATCGTATGTCGCGGACATGAAGTAACCTTTCAAGCGTTGACTCAAAATGGTCAAGCGCTTATCGAACACCTATCTCAAAACGTTAAAACAGAGATAAAATCTGACCTTACGGATAACGTTTTGACGCTGACTTTTGTTGAGCCAAGCAACGAATTAGACGAAGATTCACGTTTAAGAGAAGCGTCTTCATTCGATGCACTGCGTTTGGTTCAACACAGCTTTGAGCAAGACGCGGATAACAAACACGCGTTATTCATGGCTGGCCTATTCGCTTACGACATCGTGGCGAACTTTGAACCGCTAGGCGATGCTGAAGCAACCAACAACTGCCCTGACTTTGTTTTCTACGTTGCCGAGACTCTATTACGTTTCGACCACCAAGAAAACGAAGGCCTACTTCACGCGAGCTTGTTTGCTCAAGATGAAAGCATCAAAGCGCAATTAACAGAGCGCCTAGCCGACATTCAAACACAGTGTCAGTCATTGAAAGCCATCACAGAAGTTACACCACTCGACAACGTTGACGCTGTACCGAGTGTTTCAGATGAAGACTTCTGCCAAACGGTTCGTGATTTAAAAGAATACGTCGTTAAAGGCGATGTATTCCAAGTGGTACCTTCACGTCGCTTTACGCTACCTTGCCCTACTCCATTGGCGGCTTACAAAGAACTCAAGCAAAGTAACCCAAGCCCTTACATGTTCTACATGCAAGATGAGCTGTTTACTCTATTTGGTGCTTCTCCAGAAAGCGCGCTGAAGTACGAAACTGAAACCAACCAAATCGAGATTTACCCAATTGCTGGTACTCGTCGTCGCGGTAAACGCCCAGACGGTCAAATCGATTTCGACCTAGATAGCCGTATCGAACTTGAACTGCGTACCGACAAGAAAGAAAACGCTGAGCACATGATGCTAGTCGACCTAGCTCGTAACGATGTGGCACGTATTGCAGAAGCAGGCACTCGCCACGTAGCAGACTTGCTGAAAGTTGATCGCTACAGTCATGTGATGCACTTGGTTTCTCGTGTTGTTGGTCAACTACGTGAAGACTTAGATGCCCTGCACGCTTACCAAGCTTGTATGAACATGGGTACGCTAACAGGCGCACCAAAAATCCGTGCAATGCAGCTTATTCGTGACGTAGAAAAAACACGTCGTGGTAGCTACGGCGGTGCAGTTGGTTACCTAACTGGTGAAGGCACGTTAGATACGTGTATCGTGATTCGCTCTGCGTACGTTGAAGATGGCGTGGCACAAGTACAAGCGGGCGCGGGCGTGGTGTTCGATTCAGACCCACAAGCAGAAGCAGATGAAACGCGCGGCAAAGCACAAGCGGTTATCTCAGCGATTCAAGCTGCACATACTAAAAGCGCTGCTGCAAATCAGCACACATCAAACAAGAAGGAGTCGTAATCATGGCTGATATTGTATTCATCGATAACTTCGACTCGTTCACTTACAACCTTGTAGACCAGTTTCGTTCATTAGGTCACAGCGTAAAGATTTACCGTAACAACATTCCGGCAAAGGTTGTTGAAGCGGCGATCAACGAGCTAGACAACCCTGTTGCACTGCTTTCACCAGGCCCCGGCGCTCCGGCTGATGCGGGCTTCATGCCAGAGCTGATTCAGCTACTAAAAGGCAAAGTGCCAATGATTGGTATTTGCTTAGGCCACCAAGCGATTGTTGAAGCTTACGGCGGCACCGTTGCAGGCGCTGGCGAAATCATTCATGGTAAGGTGTCGATGATGGAACACCAAAACCATGCGACTTACCAAGGCTTACCTTCGCCACTAGCTATCGCTCGCTACCACTCTTTAGTGGCAACGCATGTATCCGATAGTCTAACGGTGACCGCTGAAGTCGATGATTTGGTGATGTCTGTAGTTCAAGAACAAGACAAGGTTTGTGGATTCCAATTCCACCCTGAATCAATTATGACGACCTACGGTGCAACGCTTCTAGCAAACGCTATCGAATGGGCTCTTGAGAAACCTATTCATTTAGAGAAAAGCTCTCCCCTTGAGAAGACAGCGACTCTTGACCAAAAGACTAACTAGGAAACGATCATGGAACAGATTAATAAACTTTACGAACAGCAGTCTCTTACTCAAGAAGAAAGCCAACAATTATTTGATGTCATCATCAAGGGCGAACTAGACCCAATCCTGATGGCTTCTGCACTGACTGCACTTAAGATCAAAGGCGAGACGCCAGACGAAATCGCTGGCGCGGCAAAAGCACTGCTTGCCAATGCAAACCCGTTCCCACGCCCTGATTACGATTTCGCTGACATCGTAGGTACAGGTGGCGATGGTCACAACACCATCAACATTTCTACAACTTCTGCATTTGTAGCAGCAGCGTGTGGCTTAAAAGTCGCAAAACACGGTAACCGCAGTGTATCGAGCAAATCAGGTTCTTCTGACTTACTGGACTCGTTCGGCATTAACCTAGCGATGACCGCGGAAGATACACGTACGGCTGTTGACGAGCTTGGCGTAGCATTCCTATTTGCTCCGCAATACCACGGTGGCGTGCGTCACGCGATGCCTGTTCGCCAAACAATGAAAACACGCACTATCTTCAACATCCTTGGCCCACTGATTAACCCTGCTCGCCCTAACATCGAGTTAATGGGTGTTTACAGCAAAGAGCTAGTACGCCCTATCGCGGAAACCATGCTGCAAATGGGTATGAAGCGTGCTGCGGTTGTTCACGGTAGCGGCCTCGATGAAGTGGCTATTCACGGCGAGACGATCGTTGCTGAAATCAAAGATGGCAAAATTCACGAGTACACAGTGACACCGGCTGACTTTGGTTTGAACACTCACCCTCTTGAAGCAATCAAGGGCGGCGAGCCAGAAGAGAACAAAGCCATCACAACCGATATCCTGACAGGTAAAGGCACTGATGCTCAAGTTGGCGCAGTAGCCGTGAACGTTGCTCTGCTGATGCGTCTATTTGGTCACGAAGATCTAAAAGCCAACGCACAGCAAGCGATTGACGCGATGAACTCTGGCAAAGCGTACGAGCTTGTACAAAAGCTTGCTGCACACGCCTAACGAACGACGAGACAAAGAACATGACACAGACTACCGATAAACTGTCGACCCACGTTTCAGTCAAAGAAGCTGAAATGGCGGAAGTATTAGCAAAAATCGTTCGAGATAAATACCAATGGGTTGAAGCGCGTAAGCAAACTCAACCATTGGACGAGTTTAAAGCAGCGTTAACCGCAACAGACCGCAGCTTTTATGATGCACTGAGCGGTGAACAAACGGTTTTCATCACTGAATGTAAGAAGGCATCTCCGTCAAAAGGTTTAATCCGTGACGAGTTTGATTTGGACTACATTGCATCGGTTTACAACAACCACGCCAACGCGATTTCTGTGCTGACAGACGAGAAGTACTTCCAAGGTGACTTTGAGTTTTTACCTAAGGTTCGCAGCATTGCTAAGCAACCTATCCTGTGTAAAGACTTCATGGTTGATACCTACCAAGTTTACCTAGCTCGTCACTACTCAGCTGACGCAATTTTGCTAATGCTTTCGGTATTGGATGACGAAGAGTACAAAGCACTTGCTGACGTTGCTCACTCGCTAAATATGGGCGTACTTACCGAAGTCAGCAACGAAGAAGAGCTTCATCGCGCTGTCGCTTTAAAAGCAAAAGTGATCGGTATTAATAACCGCAACCTGCGTGACCTTTCGACTGATTTGAACCGTACCAAAGAGTTGGCGCCGCTGATTCGCGAACTGGCTCCAAACGCAGTCGTGATTTCAGAGTCTGGCATTTACAACCATCAGCAAGTACGTGACCTTTCAACATTTGCAGACGGCTTCCTAATCGGTAGCTCTCTGATGGCTGAAAAGAACCTAGAGCTTGCGGTGCGTAAAGTGACGCTCGGTGAAAACAAGGTGTGTGGTTTAACTCACTCTGACGATGCCGCGAAGGCTTATCAAGCTGGTGCGGTGTTCGGTGGTTTGATTTTCGTTGAAGCGTCTAAGCGTCATGTGGATATCGAAGCGGCTCGTTTAACCATGAGTGGCGCACCGCTGAACTACGTGGGTGTGTTCCAAAACCACAGCGTAGCAGACGTTACGAAAACGGTATCTGAGCTAGGCCTGTTCGCTGTGCAACTGCACGGTGATGAGTCTCAAGCATTTGTTGATGAGTTAAAACAATCAATACCTGAAAGCGTTGAGATTTGGAAAGCTTACGGTGTGGCTTCTGGTGGTGAAAACGGTGCTAAAAGCGCGCTACCAGAATTACTGAAAAGCAACGTGACTCGTCACCTGCTAGATACTAAAGTGGGTTCTCAAACGGGTGGTACTGGCCAAGCGTTCGATTGGAGCCTAATCAACAACCAAAGCGCAATTATGTTAGCGGGTGGCCTAAACCCAGAAAACGCTAACCAAGCCGCTAAGTTAGGTTGTTTAGGATTAGACCTAAACTCTGGCGTTGAATCAGCTCCAGGTAAAAAAGACGCAGACAAACTGCAACGCGCTTTTGCAGCGATTCGTAATTACTAGTCCAAGCTCGGCGCTAGAAATTAGAAAGCAGAAACTAAAAACATATTTGTGAGCTTTGCCTTTTGCGAAGCTCAAGCAAGATTAAATGACTTGGTGTGAATACACATCGATAGAATTGAAGGAATAACACAATGGCTAAACTCGATGCCTACTTTGGTGAATACGGTGGTCAATACGTACCGCAGATCCTAGTGCCAGCACTAGACCAACTGGAACAAGCATTTATCGATGCACAAGCAGATCCTGAGTTCCGCAGTGAATTCATGACGCTTCTGCAAGAGTACGCAGGTCGTCCAACGGCACTAACGCTAACGCGTAACCTGACCAAAGGTACAAAAACCAAACTGTACCTAAAGCGTGAAGATCTCCTTCACGGTGGTGCTCACAAGACAAACCAAGTTCTTGGCCAAGCATTGCTAGCAAAACGCATGGGTAAACAGGAAATCATCGCTGAAACTGGCGCAGGCCAACATGGTGTTGCAACGGCTCTAGCTTGTGCTCTATTGGGCCTTAAGTGTCGTGTTTACATGGGTGCAAAAGACGTTGAACGTCAAAGCCCGAACGTGTTCCGTATGAAGCTAATGGGCGCAGAGGTTATCCCTGTTCATTCTGGCTCTTCAACGCTAAAAGATGCATGTAACGAAGCGCTACGTGACTGGTCTGCAACTTATGAAGACGCGCACTACCTATTGGGTACTGCGGCTGGCCCTCACCCATTCCCAACGATTGTTCGTGATTTCCAACGCATGATTGGTGAAGAAACGAAGCACCAAATCTTGGCTCGTGAAGGTCGCCTTCCAGATGCCGTGATCGCTTGTGTCGGAGGTGGTTCAAACGCTATCGGTATGTTCGCTGACTTCATTGAAGAAGAGTCTGTACGCCTGATCGGTGTAGAGCCTGCTGGTAAAGGTATTGATACCGACCAACACGGCGCGCCGCTTAAGCACGGTAAAACCGGTATCTTCTTCGGTATGAAAGCACCACTGATGCAAGATGAGAACGGCCAAGTAGAAGAGTCTTACTCTGTTTCTGCTGGTCTAGATTTCCCATCAGTTGGTCCTCAACACGCGCACCTAAATGCTATTGGCCGTGCTGAATACGACAACGTAACCGACGATGAAGCGCTAGAAGCGTTCCAATTGATTGCACGCAAAGAAGGTATTATCGCAGCACTCGAGTCATCTCATGCTGTGGCTCACGCTGTCAAAATGGCTCACGACGACCCAGAGAAAGAACAGCTATTAGTGGTTAACTTATCTGGTCGTGGTGACAAAGACATTTTCTCCGTACACGACATTCTTAAAGAGAAAGGAGCATTATAATGGATCGCTATCAATCACTCTTCACTCGCTTAGCTGAAAAGAATCAGGGCACATTTGTACCATTCGTAACGGTTGGCGATCCTAACCCTGAGCAGTCTCTTAAGATTATGGAAACGCTAGTTGAAGCGGGTGCTGACGCACTTGAGCTTGGTATCCCATTCTCAGATCCGCTTGCAGATGGCCCAACAATCCAAGGCGCAAACATTCGCGCGTTAGATTCAAAAGTAACGCCAGATGTGTGCTTCGATCTTATCGGTCAAATTCGTGCTAAATACCCAGAGTTACCAATCGGCCTACTGATGTACGCAAACTTGGTTTACGCACGTGGTATAGAAAATTTTTACGAACGCTGCGCAAAAGCAGGTATCGATTCAGTATTGATTGCTGATGTACCAACTAACGAGAGTGGCGAGTTTGTTGCTGCAGCTAAGAAGTTTGGTGTTCACCCAATCTTTATTGCTCCACCAACAGCAAGTGATGAAACGCTTCAATCAGTATCTGAGCTAGGTGGCGGCTACACCTACCTACTTTCTCGCTCAGGCGTAACGGGTGCAGAAACAAAAGCAAACATGCCAGTAACGGCACTGCTTGATCGCTTGAACAAGTTCGATGCGCCACCAGCACTGCTTGGTTTCGGTATCTCGGCTCCTGAACAAGTGAAAGAAGCGATTGTAGCTGGCGCTGCCGGTGCTATCTCAGGCTCAGCCGTAGTTAAAATCATTGAAAACAACGTTGAACAACCAGAAGCAATGCTTAAAGCACTTGCGGAGTTTGTTACGCCAATGAAAGCGGCAACGCAGAAATAATCGACGGTCATTAAATAGACGTTCGTAATCAATGGTCGTTAAATAGAACCAGCGATTCAAATACTAAAAGGCTCCACAGTTGTGGAGCCTTTTTTATTGCTTTTCATTTGAGCGAATTACTCATCGGCTTTCATCGTTTTCTTGATTGCAGCCTCATTGAGTGTCGCTTTGATCGGATCGGTTATCTTCTCGACCAGATCGATGGGCATTGGGAAGATGATGGTGGAGGTTCTTTCGTTAGCCACCTCGGTTAGCGTTTGCATATATCGCAATTGAATGGCGTTGGGCGCTTGATTCAGCACTTCGGCCGCTTCCCGTAACTTTGAGGATGCTTCAAGCTCACCTGTTGCATGTATTACCTTAGCTCGACGAGAACGCTCGGCTTCCGCTTGTTTAGCAAGAGCTCGCACCATACTGTCATCCAGATCAACATGCTTGATCTCGACATTGGCAATCTTGATCCCCCAGTTATCGGTGTGTTGATCCAGTATCGCTTGTAAGTCTCTATTAAGCTCTTCACGCTCAGACAACAGCTCATCCAATTCATGCTGACCGAGCACCGAACGCAGCGTTGTTTGTGAAAGTTGGCTAGTCGCTTCAAGGTAATTCTCAACGTTGTTGATCGCCATCTTCGGATCCAACACTCGGAAATACACCACGGCATTCACCTTCACCGACACGTTATCGCGTGTGATCAAATCTTGTGTTGGTACATCCAAAACGATAGTTCGTAGATCCACTCGCACAATTTGTTGGATAAAAGGAATGATGATAATCAAGCCCGGCCCTTTCACACCGTAAAAGCGCCCGAGGAAGAACACCACTGCACGCTCGTACTCGCGCAGCACTCTGAACATGCTGGCTATCAGCAAGATAACGAGCACAATGACAATACCTATAGTGTGTATAAACATAACCGCCCCCTAATGGTAACGATGGTTAAGCAATAAATAATTCAATAACGTTTGTACTAGCATTCCACGCTAACAGTCCGCGCTAGCTAGGTTTCGATGATGTCTCATCGGGCAACGCCTCAACATCCAACAACAACCCAGTCAGTTTGGTCACTCTAATAAGCTGCCCCGCTTGCAATTCACTCGCGCATTTGGCTTGCCAGATCTCATCTTCTACCAATACTCGACCTGCACCGGGGAAGCCGCTTACCACTTTGCCAGTGTCGCCGACAACCGCTTCCATCCCCGTAGTCACCGGCTTGTTTCTCACTCGGACTAGCATAGAGATAGTTACAACGATAAAAGCGACAGAGAATAGGCTAATACCGATAATTAACGGCAACGCGATTTGATAACCCGGCACTTCGGTATCCATCAGCATGATCGAGCCCAATGTGAATGCGGCGACGCCACCCAAACCGAAGATACCGAAGCTCGGGCTAAAGGCCTCTGCGACCATTAAGGCAATTCCAAGCAGAATCAACGCAAGGCCTGCATAACTCACTGGCAGCATTTGTAAGGAGTACATAGCTAATAACAGACAGATTCCCCCCAAAACACCCGGTAGCCCGACACCGGGGTTATAGAATTCGAGTAACAAACCGTAGATACCAATCAGCATCAAAATATATGCAACGTTCGGGTTCGTGATCACCGAAAGCAGACTAAAGCGCCAGTCTTGTTCTCGCTCGACAAAAGCAACATCACTAAGTTGGACTTCCTGACTGACACCGTTGATGGTGATGATGCGTCCCTTGCTCAGTTCAACCAATTGCTGAAGGTCGCTGGCAATAAAATCAATCACGTTAAGAGTCAGTGCATTCTCAGAATCCAAGCTGGCTGCCTCTCTTACCGCTTTTTCTGCCCATTCTTCGTTACGTTTGTGCAGCTTAGCCAAACTGACGATGTAAGCCGCTGCATCATTGATGACTTTCTTTTCCATCGCAGTGGTGGCTTTTACTTGATCTGAATTCTCTTGTTTCGTTGCGTCTTGCTCACTCGCAGAAGTGTTGTCGTCTTTATTGGCCTCATCTTGAGGCGACAAGGGATTAGTCGGCGTTTTGCCACCGCCAAGAGACACTGGGGTTGCTGCACCTAGATTAGTTCCGGGCGCCATGGAAGCAACGTGGCTGGCAAGTAAAATATAGGTTCCGGCGCTCGCTGCTCGCGAACCCGCAGGCCCAACCCAAGTAGCGACTGGAATCGGTGAGGTGGTGATGGATCGAATTATGTCACGCATCGACGAATCTAACCCGCCAGGCGTATTCATTTTCAAAATGATGAGTTTTGCTTGCTCATCGTGAGCTTGTTCTATTTCTCTAGTGAGGTAATCACTGGTCGCCGGACCTATCCCTCCGTTCACCTCAATCACCCAGACATCATCGGCCTGAGCGAACACAGAGCTGAACAACAGAAGAAACGCAAACAAGTACTTTAATATAAAAGTCATAGCCCCTCTCCTTACAACTGAGATGCTAGATAGACGTTTTATTTAAAGCGCAGAGGTAACATCTTGGTAATAAATAGATACCTTAAGCATAGTTCAGGCTAAATTTCACACAACACGTACCTGTGGATTTACCCCAACATAAACGTTCAAAAAACACTCGCAAATGAAATCAAAATGTTAATGGGACGTTTTCAACACTAACGATTGTAAATCATTCACAAAACCTCCAGCGAAAAAGCTTTTATAAATTCAACAAATAACATCGCTATAAAAAACCAAGGCAAACGATTGCATTATTGTGCAAAATCAACAAATGACATTAGACCACCTGTTTTTCAGAGACTTTCACCTCTGCTCATATTGATAAATGTAAAGGATACGTGTAAAACTCGTCGCGAAATATTAATCCAATGGTACATCGTACATTGGTGAGTAGTTCTGGGATTTTTATATTTAGTAGCACAGAGGTTATGGAAGTGTTAAAAGAAAAGAGTTTACTAAGCAATATTGGCATTCAAGTCGTTATTGCAATGATCATCGGTACCGCAGTCGGCGCGATGATGGGTGACAGCGCAACTATGTTCGCTCCACTGGGTGCTATCTTCATCAATTTGATCAAGATGCTGGTTATTCCTCTAGTCGCGGTTGCCCTAATTTCAGGTGCTGCAGGTCTAGGTAATAGCTCATCGGCTGGTAAAGTCGGTGTAACAACACTGGGTTACTTTGCACTAACGTCTGCACTTGCTGTAGCACTAGCGCTTGTAATGGGTGAAGTGTTCGAACCGGGGCGTGGTATCGATGTTTCTGGCGTTGAAGGCATGTTCTCTTCAGAATACGCTGCGAAAGGCGAACTTCCAACGTTCTGGGCAACCATCACTGGCATGATCCCTACCAACGTTTTCCAATCACTGAATGAAGCAAACATTCTGCAAATTCTCGTTTTCTGCTTATTCTTTGGTATTGCTATTTCTAAACAAGCAAAAGAGAAACGTGACCCTATCATCAACGGTGTAAATGCTATCGTTGACGCTATGGTATGGATGATCAACAAAGTTATGATCATTGCACCACTTGGCGTATTCGGCCTAATGGCTGAAGCAGTCGGTACGTTTGGTTTTGGCGCGCTTATGGTCGTGTTCAAGCTGTTCATTGTTTACATCGCTGCGATTCTTATCTTCGGCTTTGTTGCTTACCCACTGATGATTCAAATCTTCACTAAGACTTCAGCTAAGAAGTTCCTAGTGGCAATGAAGAAGCCTCAAGCGGTTGCACTATCAACAGCATCTTCAATGGCGACACTACCAGTAACAATGGAAACGGTAGAGAAAGAACTTGGCGTTCGCAACTCTACGGCTTCATTCGTTCTGCCACTTGGTGCGACGATCAACATGTCTGGTAATGCAATTTACTACGGCCTGGTTGCTATCTTCTTTGCACAGCTGTTCAACATCGACCTGTCTATGGGCGCTTACGTTGCTATCATCGTAACCTCTACGCTAGGCGCAGTTGGTCAAGCAGGTGTTCCAGGTCCTTCTTTCCTAGTGGTTGCGGTTCTTCTAGCAGCTGGTATCCCTATCGAAGGTCTACCTCTATTATTCGCTCTAGACCGTATCTTCGACATGATTCGTACAGCTCTGAATATCACTGGTGATGCAGCATGTGCGGTAATCGTTGATTCTCTAATCAAAGACGAAGTGAAAGAAGCTGAGCTAGAGAAACAACAAGCTTAAACTTCTTCGTAACCTAAAGACCAAAAAGCCACTCATTGAGTTAATGCCGATCGTTTAAGA